>NZ_JBHVQU010000018.1:0-46558 GCF_042886655.1 Peribacillus sp. NPDC058002
CCTTTTTCCGCTGTGTATAGCGGAAGGAAGGTTGCAATTCCACCGAATGTAACGGAGATGAAGAAAATGAGCAAAGATGGCTGAAGGGCACTTTTTTCATATATATCAAACCTTTTGGCTCTGACAGCCGCCAAAGGATCACTTTCCACCTTTTGATACCGAATAAGTGATGCCGCAATGATGGCAAACAAACCTAATAATGAGCAGATCAAAAATAACTCTTGAAACGGAATGACGGTAACTAGAAAAAGACCCAATGATGGCCCTAATGCAAGTGCTAAGTTTCCCGATAATCCATAGTACCCCATCCCCTCGCCACGCCGTTTCGCAGGGATTATGTCGGAAGCGATCGTTCCTGATGCCGTTGAAGAAAATCCCCATCCGACGCCCTGTACAATCCGCATCATGAATAACAGGCCGATGCTCCCCATGAACCCAAAGGAACCCACGGACAATGCAAAAATGGCCAAGCCGGCAGAAAAAACGATGCGTCTTCCCTTTGTCTCCAATAATCTGCCGGCAATTGGCCGAACAAGCAATGCCGAAAAAGTGAAGATTCCAAGGACAGCCCCCACCAGGCGATCGTCACCGCCAAGCTGCTCAACATACAGCGGGAGGGTCGGCATCGTCATTTGAAATCCCATGAAGATGCACATATTTGCCAAACAGATCATGATGAAATCACGTGTCCAGATTTTATCAGTGCCTCTAACCCGTTCATCCACTAAGGTTTTCCTCATTTCCCTTCACCTTCTAATTAAAATAGTCATTGCCAGTTTACTAAAATTGGTTAAAATAAGCGAATGATTTATTTCGTATACCTAAATATATATAAATAAAAGCCCAGTATGCCACTGGGCTACCCCTTCATAACGAAATGCCGATATGTTCGTTTCCTTCCACTTACTTCTTATGCAAACTAACGATTTAAGTTCGCCAGGCTTTCTATTCATCATTCTTACAGCGGAATGACTTGAAATCGTTTTAATTCAAAGTTCCATTAAACACCCAGGTATCAACCATTCTGCAAGTGAGGAATGGTGATTGTATTCCCTATGTTTCATCTACCCGCCCGAACGAGTTTCTGTTCCTTTCTTCGCCGTTTATTTTAAAACATTTTTTGATCCGCTTCCATGAATAAGCTATCCATATTCCCTTTGGAATGCGAACGGTAAGCATGCCCGGATGACATACTGATATGAGGGCCTTTTTTCAGGGAGTTTTGCAGAAGGATTCCTTCCTTTAATAATTCACAAAGAGATTCTACTTCCCGCTTGCTTCTATCAATCAGCAGAATGGCAAACTCATCTCCTCCCACTCTCGCTACAACAGCGATGTCCGAGAAAATTCGTTTCAATAGATTGGCCGCTTCTTTAATCAATTCATCCCCTTTCTTATGGCCATACGTATCATTCATAAATTTCAGCTCATCTAGATCACACAATATCATGGCAACCGGAGTGTCAAAATCAAGATTGGATTTGGCAGATATTTTATCGAAAAACTGTCGATTATGGATATTCGTTAATGGGTCATGGGACATTTGATACTCAATATCCTGTATGAATCTCACTCTTTCATCAATATTCCGAATAATTCCTTGAACGGCTACCAATTGCTCTTTTTCATATATAGGTGTAGCATATTCCTCGAACCACCAATAATTTCCCTCTATATCTCTCCAGCGTTGAATGACCGGCTTAGTATAATCAATCCCAACGTATACCTTTTCATTTAGGATATCAAAATCATCAGGATGAATCCTTTCAAAAGGCGAGGAAGGGTCATTGTATGCTTCTTCCAAGACGCCTTGACCTAGAAGTGTATTGATGGACGGACTTAGATACCTGAACTTGGAACTTGGGACTGATTCGTAGCAGTAGATAATATCCTTAGAACTTTCCACTATATTAAAAACATTTTTTTGCTCTTCGAAACCTTTCTTCAGATAGTCCTTTTCCCTTTTCTTGCGAGTGAAGATCATACTTTTAAATATATCTAATGACAACCAATTGAATTTCATTCTACAGCCCCCATATTTTAAATCATTTTCATTAAAATCTTTTCCTAAGATTTGATGGCGGACTTACACTCATTACTTTTAACATAATTATCCTTTCCATATTATAATTCTAAACAACTAAAAGGAAAAACTATAAATATATTTTCCTAGAAAAGGGACAAACCCCAACTTATTAACATATGTGTAATAAAATTAAAAAGAAAGGAACCACTGACACCTTCTCTATTATCGGAAACCCGTCTACTCCTCTCTAGCCTGCCAGTACTTTTTTCCAACAAATATTGGCTTCTGTTTATGGTTCATTTCTAAATGGGCATTATTATAAAACACCTGCTGTTCATGGAGATGAAGTGGCCGCATAATTAAAAAAAGCCGACCCCAATTGATCGGCTTTTTCATGCTTCACTATTTCGTTATCTCGATTTTCCCATTATTCGTTTCCAATTTCACTAAGTTTTCACCTTTGCCAATGACAGTGCCGCCCTCATACTTACCAAGGATATCCACTCTCCCATTGTCAACATGAACATCGAAAGTTGTATTTGTCGGTTCATTCTCCGTTTTGATCATGATTTTACCATTATTACTTTTGAAGTCGATCTCCCTATCCAAGGTTTTCGTGTCCAATGTAATTTTACCGTTATTAGATGACCCAACCAGTTTTCCCTCCACATTATTAAGATCTACTTTTCCATTAGCAGATTTCACTTCAACTTTTTCGGTTATTATATCATTTAATTCTACCCGGCCATTTTGAGATTTCACATACAGATTATCACTTTTCAATCCTGATAATTGCAATTTTCCATTATCGGATTCGACGACAAAGGATTTATAAGATTCATCAGGCAGATACACCTTTAAATGTATGGATTGAATATGAAAACCAAAGCTAAAGGTACGTCGATCTTTTAATTGTACCGAAAGTTTCTTCCCTTCCACATCGGCAGTGAAATCCAACTTGGAAACATCCATCCCTTTTGAAACCAATTCTATCCTGGTCTCCTTATCCTTCGTTGGAACAATTTCTACAGCTGCATTGTCAGTGTCGATCTGAATGTCCGTCACAATCTCCGAAATCGTTTTTTCCTCTGTAGTCGTTTCCTTATTCGTCACTTGGGAAAACGTAAATAGGCTTCCTATTACTCCGACCAGTAACAATACAAGAGCAATGATCGATAATTTTTTTACATTAATCATTTTTCAAACCGCCTTTCACAAGGGAAGCGTTAAATTTTAAATAGCGAACGAATCCTTTAGTTAAAGCATTCGTAGCGACAAACATTCCCATGGCAATGAAAATGCCGATCCCGCATAGTCCCAATGCGGAGAAAAGATCGAATAATTGAAAATTGCCCATGGCAAGGTTAAAAAGAACGCCAAATGGAGCAAGAATGAACGCGATCGCCGAAGCCCATCCCGCAATGACAACTCCGACCAATGCTATAAATGGTCCCAAAACGATCACTAAATTAAAGAATCCCAAACCAATGACTGCCCAAACCGCCCGCATTACATTACCTGCAGAAGTCGTTTGTTCGACCTGACCTAGATGATAGGATGCCATCAGTTCCTTGGAAATCTGTTTAGGATTACCAAGGGATTTGGAGATTTCCCGCTCTGACTTCCCTTCTTCCATTCCAATTTCGAAATACTCTTCGTAATCTTGAAGGATATCTTCCCGTTCCTCTAAGGAAAGTCTGGTTAAAGAGGCATTCAATTGTTTTAAAAATTGTTCTTTGTTCATTGGTTCACACCTTCCTTGATTAATTGATTGACCCCATTAGAAAATTCATACCATTCCTTCAGCAGCTCTTGAAGGTATCTCCGGCCTTTTTCCGTTAATTTATAATACTTGCGCGGAGGCCCTTCTGTTGATTCTTGCAAATATGTCGTAAAATACTCCTCCTTCGTCAAACGTCGTAAAAGTGGATATACCGCCCCTTCCGATATTTCAATTTGATCCGAAATCTTTTGTACAAGTTCATATCCATAGCGATCCTGCTTATCCAGTAAGACCAGGACACATAGTTCCAGGACACCTTTTTTAAATTGTACATTCATAGCACCATCACTCCTTCCAAGATCCTTTAGTATAGTTCAATAAACAGTACTGAACACCGAACAATACATCTTATGTAAATAATTTACCACATGGTACTGTTCATTGCAAGGTACTATAAATATTTTTTGGTCTTACATGCATTTCAATTAGGGTAAAAGGAAATTAACATTATATTCAAAGCTGCAAGAGAATACGATGTATAATAGTAAAATGTGGAAGGAGGAGTTACTTTGTCCAACAAAGAAATAACAAAAAAGCAATTCGAATTTCTTGAACATGAATTTAATTACCTTGAAAAGGAAGGAGTCATTTCCCAGCAAGAGAAAGTGAGGATGTTAGGTTCCTATGAAGTAAAAGGTAATTTGAACTTCATCACTATTCTATTATCCATTGGGGCACTTCTTTTAGGTTTAGGCGTATTGACCTTCGTAGCCAGTAACTGGATCTATTTAAGTAAAGCGGTTAAATTCCTGCTTATCATTGCAGGCCTCATCGGAGTGAACTTTGCTGGCGTGAAGGTGCAGGCACGCTTGCCCAAAACGTCACGAAGTCTGCATTATGCAGGTATTCTGATTTTTGGTGCAGGGATTTTCCTAATCGAGCAGATGTTTAACATCAGCATAAATTTCAACAGTTCCTTTTTATTATGGGCGATCGGTACGATATTCATTGGTTACTATTTGAAGGATGTCTTTGTTCTCCTTTTTACATCTTTCCTGCTTTTCATTTATATTAACGGAAGTATATTCGTTGATGAAACGTCTTATCCGCTTGCCATTCTTATATTTCTACCGGCTTTATACATTGTGTTAAAGAAATTCAATTACCCTAAATATCCGGCCTTTTTCATTAACGCTTTAGCCATCAATACAATTGCCTTATTTCTTATGGAGTTCGTGCCGAAGCTGGGTTTTGAAAATTCGAATACGATTGTCCTTTCCATTCTGTTTATATTGGGAATCGTGCTTGCCTATATTCCGGTAAGAGCAAAATTACGGAACATCACACACATACAAGGGCATATCTTACATGGTATTACCGCACTCTTCCTTACCTTTGATTTTTCAATCTGGTTTCCTTTAGCTTATTTCGTTTTTCTGCTTTATCTCATTCTAAAAGGCAGTTTGACCAGCATCGTGATAATATGTGCACTGATTTTCAGATATTACATCTACTCCTTTGACTTCCTGCCAAAATCGCTTACATTCATCATTGGCGGAATCATGCTTATCGGTTTTGGTTTCTTCTTTGAAAATCAACGAAAAAAAGGAGGGGAACTCAATGAGTAATCCATCATTCCGGCCACTCATCGTATTTTCCATCCCAGTCTTGATTCTGTTAATCTTGGCGTTTCCTCCGGTCTGGACAACAATGACAGGAGATGTAATCAAGATCAAAACAGCCCCGGTCGACCCGACTGATTTGTTTAGGGGAAGCTATGTGGCTTTGGAATACGAAATTGAATCAGTTAAGTCATCACAAGTCGATGACTCGATTAAAACCAGGTTCAATACAAGAAATATGGGTGATTATAAAAGGGTATATGTACGTTTAAAACAAAACACTGATGGACTATATGTCGTCGATTACGTAACGAAAGAAAAACCCGGTAAAGGCGTTTACCTAAAAGGGGAATTGGAAATCCCCTATGACTTGCAAAATGCTGAAACCATTCATATCAGATACGGTCTGGACAATTATTTCGCATCCGAAGAAAAGGCAAAGGAAATGGAGAAGGACGCATTGGCCAATCCTTCAGTGGCCGTCGTAAAAGTTCGTAATGGCAACGTTGTTTTAACCGATATCATCATTGAATGAATAAATCACCGGATATGACCTGCAAAAAGAGCATCGATTTTTCGATGCTCTTTTTGCTGGACCTTTTCATATGAACATCAGATTGTTACTTAATGACTCGTTTTGCCCCTATATATTTTTCCTTCCAATACTTATCACTCATTTTGACCACCTTGACCCCTTTGGTGGTGGTCCCGACAAATGTACCATTTCCATAATAGATTCCTACAAAAGAGACCTGCCCTTTCTTACCTGTCGCATAGAAGACCAAATCGCCCGCTTTTAAATCATTTTGCTTCACGGCCTTTCCGGTTTTATACTGTTCCGCACTGGTTCTCGGAATCTTCATTTCTGTTGCGGCATTTTTATATACATACTGGGTAAGACCGCTAGCATCAAACCCTTTTGGAGTCGTCCCCCCATATTTATATTTGCTCCCAACCTGCTTCTTTGCCAAAGCGGCAACTTCTTCACCATAATTGATAGAGGCTGAAGCATTAGCCGGACTGAAAATGAATGCCATCAATAATGCTCCGATTAAAACTATGGCCGCAAGCCATTTTGAAACTGGTAAACTATAACTCATTCTTTTTCCTCCCCACGCTGAAAATGAACCACAATTTTAAATGTATGTTGAATTTCGGTTTTTAGACCACAATCATTTTCAGCAATCATCATCCCTGCAAAAAAAACAAATAACCAGATAACTCCGTTGTGTAGCTAGTACGGTGTTATCTGGTTTATTCCACTCTTCAATAGATGAAAGGATAGTGTCCATTACTTAGGTTCCTTGTATTGGCGGGCAATTTCACTGTCGCTTAGACCTTTAGTTGTATGATCGACCACACCGCCGCCCCCGAAGAATGTAAGTGCTATGAAGTTAATGATGCCTAAAGCCCCGTTCAATGCATCATCAGTAATGGTAAAGCCTATAGGGGTAATTAAATTGTTTATGAACGCGGCAATCATCTGCGCCAATATTAAAAGCCCAGGAAGGAGTACCGTGATAATAAACGTAGGATTCTTAAGACGCACTTTCCAGTTGATCATTGCTTTTCCCCCTCTCTATCATATTAAGCCCACTTCATTTAAGAGGGTTACGGTCTTGCTATATATTATGCGGCTTGTCCATCTTACTTTCGGAAATTCCATTCATAATCTATCACGCTAGTTTCCCATAAACATAAAAAAGCCCATCCGAGGATGGACCTTCTCTTAAACTTCAGAGTAGTTTTTTATAAACACTAGAGTGCTCCTCACTTTAACAAGTAAGTGACAACCTCCTCAGCGTGCAAGTTGATTTCTTCCTTTTAAAAATAATCTTCTGCCTCTATAGGTAAATTGGTAGTCACAGTCCGCAAACCATTTCTATCAATCTCCCCCGGAATGGATACCCGGGGCAAGTCCTCTGCCAGCCAAAACCGTTTATACTACTGAGCCAATTTGTCTTTTTCGAACTCTCCTACCATTTGCCCGGTTTAAAAATATCAGGTAATCGGCAAGCCTGCGGATATCCATTTCGCAACCACAAATTGGATTTTATCTCCATATCAAATTGAATTTAACCTGATATAGGAACACCATCTTTCGAATATCAGCATGAAAAGGTATGAGAATGAATTGCGGCATATGCCCTGGATTTTTCAGGATCAGGGCATATCGGCGGGGCATTATTCCGGCAGCGTTCGCAAACTTTTTTGCCTATCATTTTAAATAAAGGAAAGGAAAGTGATTACGCGGGAGAGAATAAAAAAAAGAACGTCCGATCCGTGATCGAGCGTTCTTAAAACCTGAATATATTAAATGCTAGATTTTTCACACTCCAATTTTTCCCCCAAAAACAATTTGATCCGTTCAGCAGCCTCTTTCAATCTCTCGGCAGGCTGGACCAAGGCCATCCGGACATACCCTTCACCCTGCTTCCCAAAAGCATCGCCTGGGACGACCGTAACCCCTGCTTTTTCAATCAATGCATAGGAAAAATCACGTGATTTCCAGCCAGCTGGAATTTGGGCCCAAATAAACATGGTAGCTGAGGTTTTCGGCACATGCCATCCCCCTTCCGCAAGACCTGATATCAAGGCATCACGCCGGGACTGGTATTCCTTAACCTGTTCTGATAGCAGCGAAAGATTGGAGGTTAGCGCCATCTCGGCAGCTTTTTGGATTGGATAAAAAACCCCATAATCGATGTGTGATTTCAACGTTCCCAGTATGTTCAGCGCCTCCCGATTGCCCACCGCATACCCGATGCGGCAGCCCGCCATATTAAAAGTTTTGGAAAGTGAGTTAAATTCAATCCCCACTTCCTTGGCACCAGGAATTGACATAAAACTAATTTGCGGATGATCATCAAAAATCAACTCTGAATAAGCAAAATCGTGAACCACCATGATCTCGTTCTTTTTCGCAAACGATATGACTTCCGAAAAGAAAGCTTCATCAGCAAGGGCGGTGACAGGATTTCCCGGATAACTGATGATCATCATTTTGGTCTTTTTCACTATTTCATCAGGAATAAGGTTGAGCTGCGGCAGGAATCCATTTGCGGCAGTAAGCGGCATCGGATGAATGATTCCGCCGGCAAGCTCTACACTCGCTTCATAAATTGGATATCCTGGATCTGGCACCAGCACATAATCTCCAGGGTTTATCATCGCCGTTGCCAAATGTGCAAGGCCATCCTGCGATCCCATCAGTTGGAGGACTTCCCTTTCTGCTTCCAGCTCCACTCCATAACGCATCCGATAAAAATAACGGACTGCCTCATTGAATTCAGGCGTACCTTTTAACGTATACCCGTAAGAATTGGGATCCTGCACATATTTCACAAGCGTATCCACTACAAAATCAGGCGGTGGTAAATCCGGACTTCCCACACTCAAATCGATAACATCCACCCCTCTTTTCATCGCATCCTGCTTGCGGGTCGCCAACTCTGAAAATATTCCTGTTGTGAATCTTCCGACTTTTTCAGATGGAGTCATATTCATTCTACGATTCCCCTCTCTTAATGATTTTCTATCTATCATTATAGCAATCAATCTCCAATATTTTAAGAATTCATCAGTATCTGTTCCAGAGCCTCATCAAGATGAAGGAATTTAAATGCATACCCCGCCTTTTCCAACCTCTCAGGTTTGACCCACCGGCTTTTTAATATCAATTCCGTTTCGGTCCCCATAAAGAAAGCCCCCATTTCAAGCATGGGTGTTGGACAGGGCAATCCTATCCTAATATTCATGAGCTTTCTCAAATGAGCCATCAGTTCACGATTTGTAACTGGATGAGGCGATGAACAATTGAACACCCCGCTCAACTCCTGATTCTTTCTCAGAAAAAGGACAATGTTAAATAAATCTTCTATATGTATCCAACTGAATTTCTGATTTCCCGATCCTTGATGGCCTCCCAGTCCGAATTTAACCAAATTCCTATATGGGGTCATCACTCCCCCATCGCCCAATACAATGGCGATCCGTAAAGCAATTTGTCTCGTCTTGGGTAATCGGAAATCGAAAAATGAGCGCTCCCAGGCTTTCGCAACATCTACAGAAAAGCCTGAACCAATTACACCATCCCCCTCCGTCATTGCTTTATCTTCAGCATGCCTGTATATCGTTGCCGTACTTGAATTTATCCATAATGAAGGAGGATTTTCACATTGTTCAATCGCCTTACCCAGCACTTCAGTCGTATCAGTCCGTGAATCCAATATTTCTTTCTTATTCTTGGCCATTGTAGCGGCAATTGACCGTTTTTCCTGCTAGATTGATTAACATATCCGAATTATCGATCGTTTCCCTTACTCCTTCTTTATCTTCCCAGCCAGTATACGGGGTTTGCCTGGAGATGATCCTTACTTCATATCCCAAATTCCTGAAATGCTTTTCAAAGAATTGACCGACAAAACCAGTCCCGCCAGCTAAAACCGCTTTCTTCAGCATATAACCAACCCGCTTTCTTTTAGAGTGAATAGGCCGAGCTATAACCAGTTTCAACCTTTTTTGTGAATTACTTCACAAGTATATCACCTAATTACATTAATTGGTATTACGAATAAATTACATACGCGTGCAACAATTGGTGAACTTGTCCAAGCAAAAAGGAATATTACACATAAATTAGTAATGTGGAAATTTATAAAACAAAGGGGATGAATTCAGTGTCAAACAAAAGACTAAGAAGAACTGGCAGTTCCGGAAGTGAAAATAGCCGTAGGTCAGCCATGAGAAGAATCTTAAATAATTTTTTAAACAATAATACAGGTACTTCCATCAAGGAACCTACTTCCATCATACAACCCACTTCTAACAAGAAGGTTAAATTTAAAAGGCGTTAAGAGATTGCTTTTTTGAGATTAAGATGGAATTCATTTGGAATTATTCTAAAGGAATTCCATCTTAATAAAACATTATTACTTATTTCAAATATTTTTATTATTTTTCCACATGTACAAGCTATATATTTCTGGTGAATAACTGTTATATCTAATAGAGCTAAAGGAGAAATCATGATGTATTTTCGAGAATGGAAACCTAAAAAAGATATCAAGAAATTAACGGATATTACGGTAAGTAATTTTCAGGTTTCGCCTAATAAAGTGAATGAAATATTGCAAAAGGCACATAAGGTACTTGTAGTTTGTAATGATAAAGGTAAAGTAGTGGGGTTTCTTTGTTATAATCTTTACTTATATAAAGTGGCTCATATTAATTATGTAGTACTTGACAAGAAATATAGAGGAAAAGGAATTCTGCAATCCCTTTTACCCGAATTAGTAACTTATGTGAGAAAAAAAGGGATTCTTGTAGTGTCCGGTTTTGTGAACAAAAACAACCCAGAAGCATTACAAAAGTTTAAAGCCCTTGGATTTAAACCGGTTTTAATTTATCATGATGACATTCTAATTCAATCCTTAATTTAAAAAAGTCTCCTGCCACCTATTAGAATCTTGTAATACAGAGCACATCTAATACGAATCATTCATTATTTGTTTCCCCCTTCTTAACAGGACTTCTCTGTCTCATACTAACCCTAACAAGGGATACTAAGGTTTTACGGATATATGAACCATGTATCCCCACGCAAAGGAACAACTAGGGAATGAAATCGCCTGGGAATTCTACACGAATTCATAGGCATTTCCCCTGTATTTTTTAAAACCCTGATCCTTGATTTAATCCCTCTCCAGGCTGCTTCTATTTTAGAGCTCCCATATAAAAGGAAACCAGGAAAATAAACTGGTCCTGATTGAATTAAACAGGAGTGATTCTTTACATAATAGAAAGATACCCAAAGATTAACACTTTTTCTATATTTTCAAAATTACCCCATATTCTCAACATCCATTCGTGTATAGTTGAAATATACCTGCTAAAAGGGGAGATAATTATGAAATCGATAGAACTAATCATCTTAAATCTGGAAGAGGTCAGAAGAAGAAACATTAAACTATGGACATCAATACCTAAAAGCACACTCCATTGGAAACCGGACGACAAAGGAATGAGCTGTTTAGAAATGGTTAGACATGTCCTTGATAGTGAGCATTACTATCATTTATCCATTAAAAATCAAGGTAGCCTACAAGTTTATGAATCACCATTTGAAAAACAGCCACTTACCTCTGTTGAAGCGGAATTGAACTTTGCCGAACCATACAGGCGTGACTTTTTGGAAACAATCATGTCCTTCAGCGAGGATGACTTCCAATATTAAAATCGACCGCTCCGATATTGGATATATCAGGGGTTTAGGAGACATGTTGTTAAGAATCGCTTATCATGAGACTGTACATACTGGTCAATTATTAGACTACTTAAGAACTGCTGGAGTTCCTAGAATTAACGTTTGGGATTAACCACATCATTTTCAAAGGGTGTTTCATCATGGTGAAACACCTTTTTATTTTTGACTGCATAAACATCCCCTATTGACCTATAACCTGAATTCAAAGATGCTTTGTCATAGTCAAATCTATGATTTTTTATATATTCTCTAAATGTGGAAGAAAAGCAGTCCTATATTTTTACATGATGAAACCTCCGGGGAGCGTGTTTCAAATAGTCTCCTTAGCAGACAACCCAACGATATTTCATGATGCAACACCATTTTCAAACATTCCAATCGATTACCAAGAAAATGTTTCATGCTAGGAAATTGTGGAAAAGTAATGATAAGGAGGGATAAGAAATGATGTTATCAAAAAAAACAGCGGCCAGAATGGTTAGCTCCGTTATTCTAACCGGTTCTCTATTAGGGGCAGGTGCATCGTTTTCAACAGAACCGGTTGAGGCTGCATCCACAACGGATTCCGCTTCTGCCATAGCTAAGGAACACGCTCTTACCACCTTACATGAAATCTACAACAAAGCTTTTTCAGGAGAAATGCCTTATACTGCCATGGGTTTGAAAATTAATGAAAACACCCAAAAAGAAGTATATGATACATTTGGTTCTCCCCCTGAACCAGGTAACACAGAAACTTTTGACTATTACCATGCAGAAATGGGGCATCCGGGATTTGCATTTGCCTATAACGATGACAAGACCATCTCACAAATCCGATATTTTGGGACAAATGTAGAACGGGACCATAATCTAGGAAGCATTACACCCAAAGTTTTAGGAAAACAACTTGGCAGTGCTGACGAAATACGCCATATTTCCAGTACGAATGAAATCAACTACATTTACAAGACAGGAAATTATGAACTGCAATTCATTGTCGGTGAAGATCAAACTGTAGATCATATCAATCTACTACAAGCTAAATAATATTTACGGCAAAATAGTCGTTACAGGTTGTAGAGAACGAAAATTTTCTCTACAACCTTTTTTGTTTCGAGCCCCTCCCCTTCTTCCCTTTCAATTTCCAAACCACTGTTACCAGAATCGGTCTTTCCATTTACAAAAACCATACCCACCCCAAAAGATTCTTAATATTTTTACAATAAAATTAGCTTGTTCAATATTCTTTCAATATATGGAGATTGTCGGTAAGATGATTAATAAGTTCAGGGCTTTCACAGTATCGGTTCTAAGCATAGCCATCCTTTTTCATGGTCTACCGGTCGCGGGTGCTGCAAAAGATGCAAAAGACAATCCGACTAATCCGGGAGGCAGATGGATGAAGGGGGAATATCATGCCCATACCACTCAGTCAGATGATGACGAGGGATCACAGAGCCTTGAAAGCTTGCTAAATAACGCATTTGATAAGTATGGCATGGATTGGATGGGAATTTCCGACCACTTAAGGATGTCTTCAAGAGATGATCAGGGACAATTGATTCCAGGCGGACCGCTACCGCTGTCTGAAGGAATCATTCAATATCAAGCCCCGAAAATGGAACAATTGCAAAAAGAGGGCAAGTTTAAAAATAAAGTCATCTTTTCAGGCTTCGAATGGGATATGCCTACATACGAGCATGTCGGCATAGGTATTTTGGGAGATCAGCCGGGCTCACCTAAAAGTCTGAAAGCCGGCAATCAGTTCGAATATCTGTTTACCAACCAGGATGAAAAGATGTTTGATTCTAAGGATGTAGCCGTCTGGAAAGCACAGGATCAAACATCCAATAAGACATCCGAGGATGCCCGAACAGCATTGGCATGGCTTGAGAAAAATTATAAGCATACAAGTTATGCCATATTGAACCACCCATCAAGAAAAAGGGTGTACAACATATCTGATTTTCGTGACTTCAACAATATCGCCCCGGATGTCATATTCGGATTTGAAGGTATGCCAGGTAACCAGATGGAGCCAGATAGAGGCGGTTTAAATCTGACAACACCGGAAAACCGGACCTATGGCGGATCCGATTACATGCTTGCTAAGGTAGGAGGTGCATGGGATGCGCTTCTTGGGTAAGGTCGTAAGTTCTGGAATTTTTCCAATTCAGACTCCCATTTCGAAATCAGTGAAAATCGCCTATACTCCAGCGGTTACTGGCCAGGAGAATATTCCAAGAATTTTACATGGGTAAATGGCTCATCAATAAAATCCGTCCTTGACGGCATGCGATCTGGGAAATCCTTCTCCGTTTTTGGTGACTTGATCGATGCCCTTAATTTCCAAGCTGAAAACGGGAACAACACGGTTGAAATGGGCGGGGACCTTAAGGTAAAGGAGGGTCTCAGATGGTCAAGATCACCATCCGATTTAAGAGCAACCAAAAGAACAACAACGGGGACCCCGTCAAAGTGGATCACGTGGACCTAATTTCGGGGGAAGTAACCGGGAAAGCAGTTCCTGGAACACCTGCTTATAATAAAGCCACCAATGATACGACAAAAGTGGTTAAACGCTTTACAAGTAAAAACTGGAAAACTGATCGCGATGGTTTTCATACCATCACTTACAAAGTCAAAGCGAATAAGGATCAATATTTCCGTTTGCGAGGCACGAACCTAGGGGAAAATGTCTCTGGAGAAACGATGGACGGGGAACCGCTGATCGATAAAAAGACTTAAATCGAGGATAACGAAACGCGTTTTTCGGAAATAAACAAACGTAACTATAAAGACCTTTGGTTCTATTCGAACCCTATATTCGTCAGCGTAGAGGATAGGAATCATGATAAACACTAAGCTAAAAACAATCTTGCAATAGTTCTCGATGGCCCAAAAAACCCCTTTTCCACTTAGCTGATAATCACGTGGATGAGGGGCCTTTTGTCCCTTGGATTCTTAATGATCACTTCCCTTTCTTTAAAATCCTTTTTCGGATAACGATACATCTTTCTTTTAGTATTATTTCACTTCAATGCGCGAAAATCCGTATAATTCACCAAGTTTCATTAACAATAATGATGTAAGTTATTTTCATTGACTTTTTTCCTTTTCTTGTATAGTATCACAGAGTATCAATCCCTATCAGATTACTAGGAGGTTTACCGAAATGAAAAAAATGGTTACACTTTTATCGCTATTGTTAGCTTTCACGGTCGTACTTACCGCTTGTGGTACCAATACCAAAAATGAGGCAAACGATACCGACAATAAATCTTCATCACAAGAAAGTCTATATGATAAAGTCAAAAAAGATGGCGTATTAACTGTTGGAACTGAAGGTACATACCCTCCTTTCACATTCCACGATGATTCAGATAAACTAACGGGGTTTGATGTTGAAATTGCTAAAGAAGTGGCAAAACGCCTTGGTGTGAAAGCTGAATTCAAGGAAACACAATGGGACGGCATGTTTGCAGGCTTGGATGCTAAACGTTTTGATATGATCGCAAACCAAGTGGGCATCAATGAAGACCGTCAAAAGAAATATGATTTCTCTGACCCATATATTCAATCAAGGGCTGTATTGCTTGTACACAAAGATAATTCGGATATTAAATCATTCGATGATTTGAAAGGCAAGACCTCTGCACAATCTTTAACGAGTAATTACAATGATCTAGCCAAATCACATGGTGCTGAAGTTACAGGCATTGAAGGATTTTCTCAAGCCGTACAGCTTATTGGCTCTAAACGTGTAGATGCCACGATCAATGACAAATTATCGTACCTTGATTATAAAAAGCAACATCCTGATGCACCTATCAAAGTCGCTGATGAGGAAGAAAGCGGAGTCACCAGTGGTTTAATGTTCAGAAAAGACAGCGGCAAATTAGTGGAAGAAGTAAATAAAGCACTTAAAGCAATGAAAGACGACGGCACGTACGCGAAAATCTCGGATAAATGGTTTGGTGAAGATGTTTCTCCTAAGTAATATTTTCACCGACCCCGAGCGTATGAACCAGTTTGTTTCCATCGCTCAAACCTCCCTCTATCCAATGATAGAGGGAGCTATTCAATATACGATTCCACTAACATTGATCACATTCGTTCTCGGCCTTATTCTAGCTGTACTCACAGCATTGGCTAGATTATCTTCCATGAGAATTCTTCAAATAATTGCGCGTGTATATGTGTCAATCATCCGCGGGACACCTTTACTTGTGCAATTATTTATTATTTTCTATGGACTTCCAAATTTAGGTGTAACCATCGATCCTTTCATATCGGCTATTATAGGATTCTCTTTAAATGTAGGAGCATATGCTTCGGAAATTATACGAGCAGCCATTTTATCGATACCAAAAGGGCAATGGGAAGCAGGCTATTCAATCGGAATGACATATACCCAAGCTTTAAAGCGCATCATTTTGCCGCAAGCGGCCCGGGTATCCATTCCCCCATTATCCAATACGTTCATTAGCCTTTTAAAAGATACATCGCTTGCATCACTCATTCTTGTAACGGAATTATTCCGTAAAGCCCAGGAAATCGCTGCAAAAAACTATGAATTTCTACTACTTTACATGGAAGCAGCTGCTTTATATTGGATTTTGTGTACCATTCTATCTTTCATTCAAGGAAGTTTAGAGGACAGACTTAATCGTTATGTAGCAAAATAAGAACCGCAGTAGTTAAAGGAGATTTTAAAATGATCAACATTAAGAATCTTCATAAATCATTTGGTGACCTTGACGTATTAAAGGGCATCGATTTGGAAGTGGAGCAAGGTAAAGTCATTGTATTGATCGGTCCTTCGGGTTCAGGTAAAACAACCTTTCTTCGGTGTTTGAATCTCCTTGAAGTACCCACGGACGGGACGATTGAAATCGATGAAACCGTAATGGACTTCAAAAAACCCGTTAAAAAAAATTCAATTACATCTTTTCGCAGTTTGACAGGGATGGTTTTCCAAAGCTATAACCTCTTCCCCCATAAAACAGCATTGGAAAATGTAATGGAAGGCCCCATCATTGTAAAAAATATAGCCAAACATCAAGCGAAAGAAACGGCAGCTGCCTTGCTTACAAAAGTGGGCTTAGGTGAAAAAATCGATTTTTATCCATTTCAATTGTCCGGCGGACAGCAGCAACGAGTCGGAATTGCTAGGGCCCTGGCTATGGAGCCTAAAGTCATGCTATTCGATGAACCCACGTCCGCTTTAGACCCCGAACTAGTCGGAGACGTGCTACAGGTCATGAAAGACCTGGCGAAAGAAGAAGGAATGACAATGATCGTGGTTACCCATGAAATGCGTTTCGCCCGTGAAGTCGCCGACGAAGTCATTTTCATGGATGAAGGAAAAATTATGGAGCGGGGAACACCCGAGCAAATTTTCACAAATCCTAAAGAAGCGCGTACACGTAAATTCCTCAATATGATTCAATAAAAAACGGTGCTATTCAAGCACCGCTCACGACTCCCCCCATTTTTGGAAATGGGGGTTTTGCATATCATTAAACTAATGAGATACTTGGACCTGCTCAGTCTGTTTCCGTGCATGGTATAACTGAAAAAGAAGCAAAGCAAAAACGGAAAGGATTGCGCCGGATATAAAAGGTAATTCAATCGAAATTGAAAATAACCAACCGCCTATCGGGGGACCCGCAATCCTGCCGAACGAGTCGAAGGAAGATAGCAGGCCAGTGACACTGCCATGGCCGGTCATGGAACTTTTGGTCAGCAGTGCCGAAATTGCCGGCCGGATGAACCCATTACCCAATCCGAATATAGTCAGGAAGATCGCCGATGTCCAAAAACCAGAAGAGAACAGGATGAGAATGAAACCAATTGCCGACAGGATGATTCCCATTCGGATAACCGCGCCTTCCCCATATTTCTTTGTCATCCTACCCACCAATCCACCTTGAACGATCGCACTGCCAAACCCCATGATCATAAAGATATAGCCTAATTGTACAAGACTTATATCAGCCTTTTTGGCTGCAAAATAGGCAAAAGTCGTTTCAAGTCCTGCCATTGAAAGGGTGACGATCATTTGCAGAAAGAACATGGTTTTAAGTGGTCCTTTAAAAGCTTTCCACATGGACTCTTTATTAATTGACTGTTGGGCCCTCTTTTCAACCGTATGTGATTCCTTTAGTATTGCAATCACTAAGAATAAAGTAATCAAAGATGATATTCCTGCAATGTAGAACGGTAAGTTCAAACTTGATTTGGAGAATACCCCGCCAATCGCAGGTCCAAAGATGAATCCAAGCCCTGTAGCGGCCCCGATTATTCCCATCCCTTTTCCCCGATCTTCCGGCGTCGTAATATCAGCCACATACGCCATGGCGGTTGGCATGTTTGCCGATGACAATATCCCGCCAATGATTCTGGCTACAAATAATATCCATAAGGAATCTGCCGAGGCCATGATGAAAAACGAAAGGGCCAATCCAGCAATCCCGATAATCATGACAGGCTTCCGTCCTATCCGGTCAGATATACGTCCCCACATCGGGGCAAAAAATAATTGCATTAATGAATAAACAGCCATTAAAAGACCAAGCTCAGCAGGACTGCCACCAACCTTTTCGGCAAGGAACGGAATGACGGGAATGATGATCCCAAATCCGACCATGACTAAAAACATCACTAAAAAAAGAACGGGTAACACCTTTTTTGTTTCCATTATTTTTTCTCCTTTTATTCTTCCACATTCGCTGCATACTTATATATAAAGGTTTGGGTCAAAAGAACAGCAACGAATTCCTTAATCATATTACTCAGCATAATCTTCCTGACAATACTTTAAACAGTTTATCATACAACCTTTACCAAATCAGTATGAAGTATGCTCTTCTTTCCGAAACTGCCTTAACCAAATAAAGACAGGCATCAGAATCCTGAAATTCACAGTGAATTTCAGGTAATGGCACTTACGTTTTTTCCACTTTGTTTCGTGAAAATAATGAATGAGTTCGTTAAATATTTTTCCTCCCCTTATTTTTTCTTTAAGGGTACTCTATACTGTAGGGTATGATTGATGTTTGGGAGGTAGCAGAATGTCGAATGATCAGTGGATTTTAATTATTGACGATGAAGAAGATTTGGCACGTCTCATGGAGACAGTTTTACATAAAGAAGGTATCCCGAATATTGTTACGGCGGGGACGATTGCGGATGGGTGGGCAAAGTTTCAGGAGTTCGATCCATCACTGGTTTTGCTTGATATTATGCTGCCTGATGGTGAAGGCTATGATTTATGCAAGCAAATTCGTGAAGTGTCGAATGTACCCATTTTATTTTTGTCGGCAAAGGATGAGGAAATTGATAAGCTTCTAGGGTTGGCGATTGGCGGGGATGATTATATTACCAAACCATTCAGTCCGAAAGAAGTGGCATATCGAGTAAAGGCGCATCTGAGGCGTGCGGGCTTTTCAGAGGAAAAGGCCGTTCCGAAAAAACGGCAAGTTGGTCCATTTGAGCTTAGTGCAAATGAAAATGAAGTGAAAAAGGATGGCAAAACGCTTGAGCTCACAGCTAAAGAAATCGGACTGATGAGCTGTTTTATGCATCACCCGAATCAGATTTTGAGCAAGGAAACTTTATTTGAACATGTGTGGGGCGATGATTTCTTTGGCTCTGATAATACAGTAATGGTACATATTCGTCGTTTACGCGAAAAAATCGAGAATGACCCTTCAAAGCCTTCTTTTTTAATAACCGTTAAAGGGCTTGGTTATAAATTACAAACCAAGGGTGAAACAAAATGAAGTGGAAATTGACACGGCGCTTTTTAGGATCCGTTGTGACAATTGTTGTAATCGTAGGGATCGTAAATACCATTTTACTTTTATCCCTTCTCATTTATCGAGCCATGCATAATTTCGAAGCGAAAGAAGTTTCTGCTGAAAACTTTAGCAGAACATTTTCACAATATGTGGAACTAATAGATAACAAACCGATCGTAAATGAAGAAGGGTTGGAAAAACTGCGGAACAATAACGCCTGGATACAATTTTTGAATGATGAGGGTGAACAAGTTGCAGCCTTTTATACACCTCAAAAATTGCAAACCGTATATTCTCCCGTTGAAATCGTCCAAATGTATAAGTATAAGGAAATTGATGCAGAGACGACTGTTTTTGTCGGTGAAGCCCATAATTTCAGCTATTTTGTAGGAGTTAAGGAACAGAAAATTGGCCGCTATGTAATAACCTATGATTATGAAAAGGTTTTTAAGAACTTTAACATCTTGCTAGTAATATTTTTAATCGTGGATATCATCATTGCATTAGTCATTGGATTCTTATTTGGAAAAAAATTAACGAGTCCGCTGAACATATTAATAGAAGGAATTCAGCAGCTTCGGGAGCGGCGCTTTAAAAAAATGAGCATTCCAAAAGGCGTTTATGAAGATGTATTTCACAATATGAATGAACTATCGGTGAAGTTGGATCAGTATGAGAAAGAACGTGATCAACTAGACCAAATGCGTGAGGAATGGATTAGCAATATTTCTCATGACATGAAGACACCACTTGCTTCCATCCATGGTTATACAGAATTGATGAAAGATAACGCCACTGCATTAACTCCACAGGAATTGTATGAGTTTACATCCATTATTAATAGACAGTCTTTTTATATGAAAGATTTATTGGATGATCTGAATTTAACGATGCGTTTGCGCAACCAACGACTTCCTTTGCAATTTGAAGATGTTGATATCGTTGGGTTCATAAGAGAAATGACGATCGAGCTTTTAAATGATTCACAATTTGGAGATCAACAGGTTGAGTTCGTGGCAAATGTGGACAAAGCAACACATAAAGTGGATAAAAAATTACTGAAACGGGCGATTTTTAACCTTATCTATAACGCACTCGTACATAACGAGGAAAATGTCGTTGTTAAAATACAAATTGATGATATTGGTCCACAATCAGAACTGCATACCCAAATTACCATTGCCGATAATGGCCGCGGTATTCCCTCCAAAGATTTAGAACAGGTTTTTGAACGCTACTATCGAGGTACGAATACTGCAAGTACACATGGGACCGGTTTAGGAATGGCCATTGCAAGGGACATCATCCTGGCTCATAAAGGTAAAATAGATTTGACTAGCATTGAAAATAAAGGAACCACGATCACGATACTTTTATAAGTATTTTTCATGCAGAGAAAAGGGCTGTCCTCAACTTCAAGGCAGCCCTTCTTTCCTATTTATTCTGTTTGTGCCTTTTTTGGAATGTCTTCGAATTTCACTTCATCATATGACGAAACTTCATCACCATTTTTCACGTACATCTTTAAGTAAGCATCTTTTCGAAGATTTTTTTGTGCCGTGAATTCAAGCTGAATCGTTTCACCATCTGCATTTTTAGCGTCAAGTTTATAAGAATAGTACGTCATCACCGAACCATCATCCAGTTTGGTTTCATGTTGTACCCCATCCTCTGTAATTTGCAAATAATAATTGTCCGCATTCATGCGGTTGAAGTCGATTTTAGTAAGCGCGATGACTCCTGCGGCTCCAAGTATAAACATAATGCCAACTACCATAAGAAATTTCTTCACTTCGATCATCCTTCTGTTTTATTATTTTGTATGATAATACGATTGTAGGAAGCTGCCGTTAAGATATAATACATACCGTAAATAACCGTATAAGCGACCATCCAGATCATCACAGGTTTTGCTAGATTCATCATCAATAAGCCCGAGAAGGCTTTTAAAGCAACCGCACTGTGTAATAACCCCACTGCCAGTGGAACGAAAAAGATTACAAGCACTTGTGATGCAATGGATTTCCGCATTTCTTTTGCGTTAACGCCCAATTTATGAAGCATATTGTATTGTGCTTTATCTTCCTCTGCTTCCGTTAGAACTTTAAAGTAAATGATACTGCCTGTTGCTGCTAAAAAAACCAGACCAAGAAAACTTCCGATAAAGAGCAATGAGCCGACACTTTCGATGCTTGTTTGGAAATCTTGAGGGGCACTGGAAAATAGCGCTTCTTCTGGCACTTGTGTTGCAATTTTTTCCGATAAATCCGTGGAAGCTTGATCAACACCGATGACACGATATTTTAGCGCTTCCCCTTCTTTTTGCAGTAATTTAAACTGCTCATTCGATACGACCACTGCAATGCCTGCTGTTCCGGCATTTAAAACGGTTTGTGTTTTAAAGCTTTGGAATGTGATTGCCGTGTTGTTTTCTGTCCTGATGGTCTTGTCCTTGTATTCAGGTGAGAATCTTTTGTCATATCCAATATCTAAAATGACTGCTTTTTCATTATTCACATGCAGTGCTTCCTTGCCTTGCACTTCTGCTAATTTGTTATATGTTCTTTCATCGATTAGCGTGTAAACCCTTTTATCCGAGCTATCGAATGCCGATCCATTATTTAATTCTTTCGTATTAAATGTGACAGATAGTGCTTCGACATTTTCATCATACTTTGTATTTGGCAATACTGTGCTGACTTGATGATCGCTTTTTGCATCCGTTTGCTGATACATGAAGGTATTCGGATCAACGGTCATAACTTGGTCATTCGCGTTATAATAAAGACCATAAACCGCACCGCCAGCCGTTACCGTTGTAGCACTTAACACCGCAATTACAGTCAATGTACGTGCATTCCCCCGTATGCGATATAGCAGTTGCGAAATCGTCATCAGATGCAGGCCTTTCCATAGCCATTTTTCATTTTTCTTAATCAAGGTCAAAACAAAGCCCGTCACGCTATGAAACAATAAAAACGTACCGGCAATAACCGTTGTCAAAATAATGAGTGCTGTCATTAAAAAGCCGACCTTTTCCCATACTTTAGAAGTAAAAATATCTTGCATCGCCAACCAATAGCCCATGACAATCAGGAAAATTCCCAGAAAGGCTACAATCATCGATGGCTTCGGTGCAGCTTCCCCCTTTTTCGATGCATGGAAGAGATCAATTAGTTTAAATTGATAGATCAAACGATAGCCCTGGAATGATGTCACCAAGAAAATCATAAGAAATACGATAGAGGTGTTCAAAGCTGCAGATCCCGAAAATGTAAATGGTGCCATGACATCATAGCCCATTAAATAGATCAAAATCGTCATGAACCCTTTTGAACAAAGAAATCCAAGTAAAATCCCCACAACCAATGAAACCAAACCTAGCAATAGGTTTTCAAAGAAAAGCATAAAACCAATCTGACGATTACGTACGCCAAGCATTGCATATAATGCCACTTCTTTTTTACGCCTTTTCATAAAGAATGAATTGGAATAGGCAATAAAAATGGCAACGAAGAAAATCAGGATGACTGCCGCACCACTCATCAATGAATCTAATTTCTGTGATGAAGCCGTTTGTTCTGCAACTGTATCGCTATATTTTAATGTTACAAATGTGAAGTAGATGATAATGCTAAATACCATGGATGCGATATATATAAAATATTGGGAGAGGTTCCGGGCAATATTTTTCCTCGCCAGACTAAATAACGTCATCTACCTCACCTCCAATTGTTGCAAGGACATCCATAATTTCTTGGAAGAAAGCTTTACGTGATTGGCCACGACGATAAATTTCTGTAGAAAGCGTTCCATCTTTGATGAAAATGATCCGCCGGCAGAAGCTTGCGGCATATGCATCATGTGTCACCAACATGATGGTCGAATTATTTTTTTCATTTAGTTCACTTAAGCTTTCCAGAAGGCCTGTTGCTGATTTTGAATCAAGTGCGCCTGTTGGCTCATCAGCCAGGATCAATGCAGGCTCTGTCACAAGCGCTCTTGCAGCAGCCGTTCTTTGCTTTTGCCCACCGGAGATTTGGTAAGGGTATTTAGCTAATAAAGCTTCAATCCCAAATACTTTAGCAATACGATTCACCAAGTTAGTAATTTCTTTCGCTGGAACTTTCGCAATAGCCAGTGGTAATAATATATTTTCCTTCACAGTCAATGAGTCGAGCAAATTGTAATCCTGGAAGATGAAACCAAGATTATCACGTCTGAAATCCGTTAAGTCTGTCCCTTTCATATCGTGAATGCTCGTGTCATTCATGAAAATTTTCCCTTCAGTCGGCGAATCAATGGTTGCCAACATATTGAGCAACGTCGATTTCCCCGCTCCAGAAGGTCCCATGATCCCAACAAACTCCCCTTCATGAATGTCAAAAGATATATTTTCCAACGCTGTGTAGGCAGCGCTTGATTTACCATATGTTTTTTTTATATTTTCCACTTTTAATAATGGTTCCATTTGTTTCACCTCTTCAATATTGTTGATACTCATACTTTACATGCTCATTCTTACAGCATCTTTGTCCCAACCTTACAGCAAGCTTAAATCCATAAAAAAAACGCCTTCCATTTAAATAGAAGGCTGTTTTCGCATACTTTGTTGCGATTTAACAAGTAATGCGGTGTGGTTGATTTCCCCTCCAGATGCTCGCTTTCCGCGGGAGTCTTGCACTTGCGCTCCAATCAACCTTAAATCGTTTCGTTTTAAAAACAACAATCTTTACGAAAAGAGCCAAATAGAAAGACGTTTTTTTATGGATTTTTCAAAAGTAAAAGTATTAGGGCATGGTTCTTTATCATTTAACTTTGCTTCAATAGCCTGCGGTCGATTACAAAATTCCCAAATGGGATGAATGAAACGATGAAAATCATCGCCATTTTTAAAAAGGACCATTTTGATATGATGCTCACATAAAGTAATAAGAGCCCAAACACGACAAATAAGAAACCATGGATGCTGCCTAAAATGAGTGTTGCTTCCCCAATATCCAATATGTACTTAATGGGCATGCCAATGGCAAGCAATAAAACATATGAGATTCCCTCAATTATTGTTATAAACCGAAACCATCCAATAGCTGTAGAAAACATTCGCACATCCCCTTATTTGTACAAGTACGGCAAATAAACAAACTTCAACTTCTTATCTCTAATCCAAAATCTGTTACTCTATCATATTATATACTGTGACACCCACTAATAAGTAGTACCAGTTTTTCCTTAAAATAGAACAACAATAGAAGCCCAATCCAAGGATTGGGCCTTTTAAGAAAGTAAGTTCAATTCCACTTCAATACGCTCAATCCCGAAACCAATTCGCTCCCTCATCCATATGCACGAAGGGAATATCCGTATCAACCACACCTCTGATTCGTTCTAGCTCAACATTTTCCCCTTCTAGCCATTTCGCAAAATCTATTGAAGTCGGCTCCTGGTTCCCTCCCAAGGCAATCCAAGCTTTCATCTCCTTAGGTAAATAAGCGGAAGTATGAATAGTTCCCGCCCAGCTGCTATATAAATCCGAGAAGACACCTTGATTGGTATCATTAAACAACCTGAAAGCATCGTAGGCAGATGAAAGTCTCCCTTCATGATCTTGGATGATCTCCAATCGGCGTTTCGAATCGATAAGATGGTGACGATTTTCTTGTTTCATGATTTCAAAGTGATTGGTACAGGCATTTGACGTGCGCACCTCTACATTTCTTGGAGAGGTTTCAACGATATAGGTACTTCCGCTTTTATCATAGACGACGTAAGTGAAGGAATGACGATGCGGGATTTCCTTCAACATCTCGACCGCTTCCTGTACGTTTGCACAAGATTCAACAATCAATCTGCCAATCATGCAGCAAATGAAACCATCACCAGGATTCTTGCGATTCATGAAATTATAGCCTATCACCACACCTTTTTCATTCATTCCATCCATCCGGCCAGTCCCTCGCTGACTCGGGCCGATGCTTGCATACCCTTGATCGGTTGGCTGGAATAAAACATAGCGTCCTTCATATGTCTTTGGGTGGTAATCATAATTGCGAATGAGATAATCATCGCCAGTCATGATGGAGCAGCCCGACCGAACATAATCCAATCGGTATCCACCGAATTCTTGCAGCACGCGGTCAATTGGCCATTTCAACGCTTCCTGCAACCCCAGTAATTCTTCCCAAACTCCAGGAGAGAATTGTATAATTGCTTTCTTGACCTCTTCTTCCTCAACCGTAAACCGCGGCTGCCTGATCTTCCACTGATCTTCACGATTTTTTACCGTTAGTGAATCTCTTAATTCCTCCCCTTGCATGTATCCAAACTCATAATGTGTACCCCGAAATTGTATGACATCACTATATATTTGCTTCACGGCATATCCCTCATTTACAGTAGTTGCTATTCAAATTAAGGATACTTGAAGTATTGTTGAAAATAAAGAATATAAGCATTTAATTTCATGAAACATCTCCCCTAAGATCGGCTCATATTTTGTGCCTGGTATATCCAAAAGACTGGAAATTTTATCAATTACGATGATAACAGCATTAATTGACTCACGAATGAAAACTTGATATCCAGGGGGCAAAAAATGGGGATTGGTACATATAAAATTAGTTGTTTTTTCGGTTCAGCTTCATAGCAAATGAGTGCATATCCGATCGGAATAAACCTTTATAGTATTCGACCAAATTACCCTTGGAATCAAAAATCATTCGTTCTGTAATCAACACGCACATCATTTCGTTCAAACCTAAATGTTCCGCATCTTCTTTAGATGGAAAGCCGCATGTAATAATTTGTTCCGCTTCATTAAAGTTAATGTTTAGATTCCCTTCAAGCGCATCATACAATACTGTTGTACTTAAATTGAATTTCGTCAATTCTTTTCCTAGTTCCAAAGAATAATAATGCTTTTCGATTGCTATGGGGACATCCCCCTGTAACCGCAGCCTTTTAATATGGTAAGATTCATCTTCAAAACCATTTGCCTCTGCAATATTTTCAGGGGTCAATACACGGCCATGATCAAGTAATTTAATCCTCATGCTTTTAGTGGTTTCCGTGAAACTTATCATCTGAAGCCATTCCTGTACAGGTTTTAGGGAGACGAACGTTCCCTTTCCATGCCTTTTTTCCAATATCCCTCCACGAACCAGGATGGAAACAGCTTCCCGTACAGTGCTCCTGCTGACAGAATACATGTCCATGAGTTCCCTTTCACTTGGGATTTTATCCTTATAATAACCTTCTAAAATCTGATCTTCTAAAATGGTTTTTAATTGAGCGTGTAATGGGATTGGATTTTCAAAGTCTAACTCCATAAAGTTCCCTCCAAACAGCCGATCTTTTAGTGAACAAAAAGCTCCCTTCATCGTTTGACAAAGGAAGCTTTATTCTATTTCCTAAAGTATTAGAAGTAACTGGATTGAAACATGACTTGACTACTTAACTTCAAAGGAGTCAACTATGCCAATAATCGCTGCATCGATTGGAGAATTTTTTTCATTCGTCAACTTTTGTGCAGGTAAGCCTTGTGTGATAATAACCGTTTCACCGACACCTGCTCCAATTCGATCCATGGCAATAACAATATTCCCCACTGATTCCTTCAACGAATTTAACGGCTGAACAATCAATAATTTAACATGTTCCATTCCTTTTTCTTTGTGAGTTGTCCAAACACTTCCTATAACTTTTCCTAAAAGCATCTTATACATCCTTTTTAACAAACAGGACATTTAGTTTATTAGCTTTAATCAAATCCTTTGCCAAAGGAGAAATGATGGTCCCCTTCTGAAGGTAAATGGTATCATTCGGGCTATAGGACTTTGATTCAAACCATTCAGTCGTAAGTAACTTTTTGGTGTAGGACAAATGATCACCTTTAGAGTGATTTTCTTCCAATGGCTCTTGTTTATTTTGGCCATTCACTTCTAGCTCTTTACAAAGTTTATTAATGATTACATCAGCTAAATCCTTTTGCGGTGAAAACGTTATGCCAAGCTCCGTCATTTGCTTCATATACTCTTCAAACCGTTTACGATATGGAGCTGGTAAAGAGATGGCTTTTAAACAACTACGATCCGATCGTTTAATCCCTGGTACATCTTCGCCGACTAATATGAATTTTTGCAACAAGCTCGCCGAGAAAATGATTTCTGACTTAATTGATCCTTTTAATCCAGTAGCAACCCTTGCCGCATTATCCAAATCAATTTCAGGAATAATGATCCCATCATACCCTTTTGGGAGCTCCATTGCCGATGGAGCATATTCATCAGCGGCAATCACCTTCCTTGCCCCGCTCGATTCAACCTGTTGCATGCCTATCCAAGATGATGTTTCACCATCTAAAAATAAAGTATCAAAAGCTATATTTGCATTTTTCAATTTAATAAACTGATCTGTAAATGGCTCATGTGCCGAGCTATCACAAAAGACAAATAAAACTTTTCCGTTATTTTCTTTTTCCTTCTGCACTTGAATAGATTGTAAAACTTCCCGAACAACCGATTCTACCATTGAACGAATTTCGATTCTCCTCACCTCCCTTTTTGCGACAGGAATTCTCCATTTTTCCCAACCACTTTTAAATAATCACCTGTTTTCAAACCTGCTGCATTTCCTTCATCTAGATCAACGTGGAAATCCAGTTTGTATCTCGGAGCTACTCGAACGATAACATCCAAGAAAATTATAGAGCGCTCGCCTATTGATTGAAGAAGTAAACCATCTCCATGCTTAACGTCAAACTGTTGAGCATTCTCAGGTGACATATGCACATGACTCTTTGCTATAATCACTCCTTTATGGAGAGCTACACAGCCTTTTGGTCCAATTAGCGTCAAGCCTGGCGTATCATCGATTGAACCTGATAACCGTATGGGCGGATGGATCCCCAATTGAAATCCATCCGTTTTAGATATTTCTACTTGAGTATCTTCCCTTACCGGACCAAGGATTCGGACTTTTTGGATCATCCCTTTTGGCCCCAGTAAAGTGACTTGTTCCTTTGCAGCAAATTGTCCTGGTTGTGACAATTCTCGTATAGGAGTTAGTTCATAATTATTTCCAAACAGTATTTCGACATCGTGTGATGATAAATGAATATGCCTATTTGAAACACCCACAGGAATCATTAAATTATGCATTTCCCCTTCATTTGACGACGAGGAATGTTTAATAGGGTCCATATTTCCAATGACAATTCTTCTGTCTCTTAAGAAATCAGCCGCCGCAGGAGTTAGTCTATCGTCCCCAATAGGATATGGATTTGGAATCCCGGTTTTCAACATCCGTCTTAATTTGGATTCCGTTATAATTGCCATAAGTTATTGTTTATCCTTCCAACTTCGGAAGAATAAGTTCAATATCTGAATGAGGACGTGGAATGACATGAACGGAAATCAGTTCTCCTATATTTTCAGCTGCTGCGGCTCCTGCGTCTACAGATGCTTTAACCGCTCCAACATCCCCCCGCACCATGACTGTTACTAGGCCTCCACCAGCATGTACTTTACCAATTAATTTTACATTTGCAGCTTTTGACATGGCATCAGCGGCCTCTATTGCACCTACTAACCCTTTTGTTTCGATCATTCCTAATGCTCCCATTTCTACGCTCATTGTTTATGCCTCCCTATTTATAAGTTATATTTTAAGTTCTTGCAGGACACTTTTCACGATATCCATAACTTCCGATCTTGAAATTGTTTTCTCACTACCTGTTGCCTCATTTCGAGCATGAACATTGCCTGATTCTTGTTCATTGGACATTTCACGAACTCCAAAAGCAATTCGTTTTATATTCAACAAATGCTCTGGACCGATGTTGTCCGACGATACATTATTTCCATATGTTCCACAACCAAGTGTCATGGATGGCGTAATCCCTGTCGTAGCACCAATTCCACCAAATGTTGTTCCGGAATTGACTACAACTCGAGATACTTTTTGTTCCAACCCTATCTTTTCAATAATTCGTTTGTCTTCAGAATGAATCCCAAGCGTATGCCCAAGTCCGCCTACTTTAAGCAATTCATTACAAACATGACTGGCTTCCTGCCAATCCTCAACAGTATAATAAGCTAAAATTGGAGATAACTTTTCTACTGAAAAAGGATAAGACTTTCCGATATTCGTTTCTTCTGCAATCAATACCTTAATCCCATCTGAAAGGAAAATCCCTGCCATATTGGCTAATGTTTGTGGGGATTTGCCCACTATTCCAGGATTTAACCTCCCGTTGACCATGATGATTTCCTCTATTTTTTTCTTTTCATAATCATCCAGGAAATATGCCCCTTCATTTTCCAACTCTTTTTTCACTTTTCTTTTTATACTTTTTTCTACAATGATCGCTTGTTCAGATGCACAGATGGTCCCATAATCAAATGTTTTACTTTGCACGATTTGTTTAACGGCTTTTTCTACATTTGCACTGGAATGAATAAAAACTGGAACATTTCCAGGTCCTACCCCATATGCAGGTTTACCTGAACTGTAAGCAGCCTTAACCATTTCTGTACCACCAGTAGCTAAAATAAGATCGGTTAACTTATGATTAATTAACTCATGTGCCGAAGGAAGTGTCGGATTTGTAATGCTTGAAATGATTCCTTTTGGTGCATTCGCTTCCTCTGCAGCCTCTTGCAAAATTCTCACCGTTTCATTTGTACATTTTGCAGCAGCTGGATGTGGACTAAAAACGATGGCATTTCTGGACTTTAATGAGATCAGTGCTTTAAAGATGGCTGTTGAAGTAGGGTTAGTGGACGGGACAATCCCCGCTATTACGCCCACCGGTTCAGCTACTTCCCACACTTGTTTTTCTTCATTACGAGAAATGATCCCTACTGTCTTTTTATCTTTCATTGATTCAAATATATCTCTTGCGGAAAATAGATTTTTTGTCCGCTTATCCTCTACCCTTCCATACCCCGTTTCATCAACAGCCATCGCTGCAAGCCTTCCAGCTTCCTTTGTAGCAGCTTGAGCCATACTCTGAACAATTCGATCAACTTGGTCTTGAGTCATTTTTTCCATTTTTTGCTGTGCTAACTTTGCTTGTTCAAGAAGCTGTCTTGCTTCTTGAATCGATTCAAGATCTTTATCCAACATCATCATTTATCCCCACCTTTCCCATTCTGAAGTGCATTTATATATTTTATTAATTCCTCTTTTTTCGCAGTTGTAATTTCTTGGGGAGATAGAGGGAAGCCACTTAGAGAATTGGCAAGCTTTCTTAACTCTTGGGTGCTCTTTTTATGAAGTTCTTTTACATTTTCAGCGACTTTTTCACCAATAGCTATGGTACCTGGCTGTTCAACTCGCTGGATTGCTTTTTCACTTTTGACAGCCTTTTTTTCTTCTTCAAGCTTTGGAAAGAGCATTTTGATAACATGATCATCCGGTCGCGCCAAAACACGCGAATAACGGAATATTCCGACTTTTCTAGCCGCTTCTTCTCCTACAATAACAGCCGATTGTACGGAAGAAACATCACCCACTATATAAATAGTAACAATCCCTGCATCTGCCCCTTGATAGGTAGTGATTTTTACATCAGCTGCCTTCGAAGCGGCATCTGCAGCAGCAATCATTGCGGGAAAGCCAATAGTTTCGACCAGACCTAATGCGTAGGCATTTTTCACCAATCATTTTCACCTCTCCGCCTCTTTGAATCCCGATTATAGGAATACTCCTCATATTGGTTGAAAGAATATTTTACCTTTTGTAGAAGGAGCGAACCTTATTTATTTAATCGCCATTAGCTAGGCGCAAATTAATTTTTGGAATTAATTGATCTAAGTCCCCGATACTATCAATAACATAATGAGCACCAGCTTTTTTAAATCTTTCCGCCACTACTTCCAGTTTTTCCGCTAAAATTTCTGGATCTAGAGCATTCACTTCTTCTTCCTTCAACCCTAATTCACTGCTACCTCTTAATATGCCTACACTCCAAGAACCCGAGTTAATACCTTCTTTAATATCACTCACTGTATCTCCTACTTTAATAAAATGCTTCATAGGATAGACACCTAAATTCATGGCATTTTGATAAATCATCCACGGAAACGGCCGACCAGCAGGCACATCATCCGGAGTTACTAGCAAATCTGGAGCGTAACCCCTTTTTTTCGCTCCTGCCGCAACAACTTCCATCATTTCAGCTGTATATCCAGTGGTAGAACCAATCTTTATCCCTTTTCTTCTTAGACGTTCAACTAATTCAATAGCACCCGGTATTGGATTACAATAGTTAGGGAGTATCGAAAACAGCATAGGTTCAAAATCTGCATATAGAGCATCAACATCTTTATCTTCAGGCAGATTACCATACTTACTTTTCCATAATTCTGCGATTCGGTCCATATCGCACATTTTTCGAATATGATCCCACTTTAAGAGGCCCATTGGTGCTCGTGCTTCCTCATCTAACACTTCTATTCCTCTTTTTCTAAATACCTCTTTGAACACTTCTAGTGGTGCAAAGCAACCATAATCAACAGTTGTTCCTGCCCAGTCAAAAATAACCGCCTCAATTTGGGGAGAATGATTATTCAAAACGCCAACCTCCTTCTTCGACAACATCATTGGTATTTCTCCTATTTAAGTGAATGGGAGTTTTATTGTCATTATTATTAAAAGATGTGGTTCCTATATCTCTATTTTTCTATCTTATAAAAATTGGCTCTATACGGTAGTTTCTTCTACACCCACATCAACAACTTCAATTTGTTCATGAACATGAATGCCTCTTTTCTTTAGTTCATCAAAAATCATTGTCGGTTCAAATGCTTCTTCTGGAATTAACACCCCTGTTTTTTCCACCAAGCCTTTAGCTATAATCTCAGTAGCTATCGCCATTGGGATTCCTACATTTCGAGTATAAGCTCTTAGCATTTCCCATCCCTTAACGGATCCATCACTAGAGGGGTGAGTATGGTATAAAACATGACGCTTTTTAACACCATCTTTTATCCCGACTACTTCAACATGGAGAGAATACCCGTATAATTCAGTTTCTTGGCCTGCTTTTGACTGAAGCAAGTAATCACCAATAATATCCATAAGCCCTATTTCTTTTTCATTCACCACCACTTTTGGGTTTGCAATGATTCCGTAGTCATATAGCGAACGAACGAACTGCATATTTTGTTTAGGCCAAGTGCCCCTGACTTCGATTAGTTGTACGCCCTTACATGAAAGCGCTTTAGCTAATGTGCGTGTTTCAGAATGAGGAATAATATATTGAACGGTTTCACCATACGGCTCAGGCAGTTTGATATTTCTGGGCCTTGCAAATGGAGCAACTTGCACAAACTCACCTTTTTCAAAAACGATTCTTCCAGGAAGGTCAGGATCGTACTCATAAGTAGTTGTTTCTGTAATTGATTTTGAGAAGGCGATAGGCCTAAAAGACCCGTGGCTTACTCTAATAGATTCAACTTCTTCCAATTGATTGGCAGCGTGCATGGCCATCATTTGAGTTACACCTGGCGTCATCCCAAAGCCTGGAACTGCAGTTCTGTTGTTGATTTTGAAAATTCCCGAAAATTCATCTTCTGCACCAAATCCATTTAGATTGATTCCATGACATCCCGCTTCTGCAATACATGCCGTAGAAATACCATTTAATGTGATGGTAGTGCCATCCATTACTATATCGTAGCCCCTCATCTGTTCAACTGTTTCATCATGATTCATTACATTTACTTTCACGAAGTTCACACGAGGGTCGTTTAGTTCGTTAACTAATTCTTTCCCTAATGCTTCATTGAAATCACCAATTGTAATTTCATCAAATTCGGAGTACTCGACTAGATCAAGAACAGCTTCTCTACAGATTCTTCCAGCACCGCCTAAACAGAACACTTTCATTAGCAACACCCCTTTTTTTGAAATATTCACTCAATTACGAGTTACTTAAAGTTTACCATATAGATATTGTTTTGTCCTGTTTTTACTTGTTTTTTATTTGTTTTAATTTGTTTTTTTATTTTCACCTTGTTTTTTCCTTTATTTATTTCTAAATGATAAAGATCTTTTCAAGCAGCTATGTGGAACACCAAAATAAAAGGGTAAATAAATAAAAAGCCAAGTTCTCTAATCTCAAGAACTGGCTTTCTATTTTATATAACTTTTTAACATTATTATTTTATCCTTCTTGTACATCCTTACGACTTGGTATTCTATGGTGCATTCCTTTCTTTTCTTGTGATTTTGCTTGTCGATGTTCAATGTTGTTACTAATTTTTGTTAAAATGAAAGTAATGAAAACAGCCGCACATACAAGCCCATAAAAGCCAGCACCAATTCCAATACCTACACCTCCAGCAAAAAACACCATAGCGGCAGATGTTAACCCTTGTACCCTAAGTCCGTCTTTTAAAATAAGACCAGCCCCTAAAAAACCCAGGCCAGAAACAATTTGTGCAGAAAGCCTCATAGGATCCATTCTAACATTTATATTTGAATGACTGAAAACGTCAACACTGTAAATTGAAACAAGAGTGATTAAAGTGCAAGATACAGAAACATAAGTAAATGTTTTTAATCCAGCTGGTTTGTTTTTTGCACTCCTATCCCAGCCGATAAACATTCCTAGCAGGGCACTGATTACTAGCCTTAAATAAATTTCTATATTTTGCAAAAAATGTTCTTAGTAAAATACAACTAAATACTCCATTTGCTGATCCCCCTTCATAGGCAAAAAATTTGCCTATATTACTGAGAGGTTTTTTTGTTATTATTTTTCATCTATTGTAGTGTCTGCAACCAACCATTTTACATTGTTTTCTCTCAGTGGTGTTTCCCAATCACTTGGATGTTGTCTGTCGGATATCACCATACTTATATCTTGAAGATCCGCCATTTTATAATGGGTCCGTTTTCCTACCTTGGAATGATCAATTAATAATATCGACTTTTCTGATTGCGCGATTAGTTTCTTTGCTACCATACCTTTTGAAAAGTCATAGCTGGTTATACCACTTTTTATAGAAAGACCATCTGCCGATATAAAAAACTTGTCAATGTAGAGTCCATCCAGCATCTGCAATGTGAAAGGCCCAGATACTCTATGATGAGAAGTGTTGATCTCTCCACCTAACATGATAATTTTTCCTGAAAAAATATTTTGATGGTTTAAATCAATGAGAACAGAGAGGGAATTAATAGAAGTGGTATAAATAGTCAAGTTTTTCTTTTTCCGCAGATTTTTTGCCAATTGCAATGGTGTGCTCCCATCATCAATGGCTATTACATCGTTGTCATTAATAAGATTAACTGCTATTTCTCCGATTCTTCTTTTTTCATCAGAATGTATGACCTCTCTTTCATCAGTGGAAGGCTCCCCATTAAAAAATGAATTTTCAATAGCCCCACCATAGACTTTTTTTAGCTTTTCTTCCTGATGTAATTCATCTAAGTATTTCCGAATGGTTTCAGTTGAAACCTTTAATATGCCCGATAGATCCTTAACCGTAACTTTTCCGCTAACCTCTAATAATTCTAGAATTTTTCTCTTTCTTTCTTCTCCAGCTAATGACAAGACTTTCACCCCAAAATTAGTATTTCCATCATTGTTTCATAAGTTTGATTAAATTACTATTCTAACCGAGATTTCCAATATCCGTTAAAAATAAATCCAATCTATAAAAAAAAGTATAAGAAACAATGATGGAAGATACAAGCATTCTAAGGAAAGACTTAGTTATTAAATGCAGGTTTCTGCCAATAGCTGCTTTGCTCAATCGCAAGTAATAAAGCTTCCATATCGCTTTGATGTACATTTCCGATGTTACCAATTCTAAACGTATTTAAATTGGTGACTTTTCCTGGATAGATCACAAATCCCTTTTCTTTTAATTTTTTGTAAAATTCAGTAAACTCAAATTCCTTGTCTTGCGGATAATAGAAAGGCGTAATAAATGGAGACTGTAATTCATCGGGAAGCAACGGTTCGAAATTAAGCTTTTTCATTCCTTCCACAAGGATCCTTTGGTTATTTCTATATCTTTCTGCTCTTCTCTTTATTCCACCTTCTTCAGCTAATTCTTTTAATGCTTGTGCAAATGCCCGAACTACATGGGTCGGTGAAGTGAATCGCCACTTACCATTATTATTTTCCATCGTTTTCCATTGATCATAAAGATCCAGTGATAGAGACCTTGCGTTTGACTTGCATTTTGCAAACTCTTCAATTTTGACGATGGCAAAACCAAAACCAGGTACGCCCTCGATACACTTATTTGCACTGCTAATGAGAAAATCAATGTTCAATGTATCTATATCCATTTCAATGCCACCGAAGCTGCTCATCGCGTCTACAATAAAAATCTTGTTATGTTTTTTGACAATTTCACTTACTTTTTCAATAGGGTTTAGCATACCGGTTGTAGTTTCACAATGAACAATGGCAACATGAGTTATATCTTGATCATTCCCCAATGTTTTATTTAACTCATTCAGGTCTGGATGATTAACCTCCCCACTATCTAATACAACCGTATTAATTCCAAGGATACCCGATATTTTTGCTATCCTATTACCATATGCCCCGTTGGCTAGCACCAGTAATTTCCCGCTTTTTGGAATCACGGTTCCAATTACAGATTCCACACTAAAAGTCCCACTTCCCTGCATCAAGACAGCTGAGTACTTATCCTTTGTATTAGTTGCTAGTTGTACAATCGTCTTCCTGATATCTTGAACAATATTATTATAGTCATCATCCCAAGTACACCAATCCTTCATCATTGCTAATTTAACCGTTTCAGTTGTAGTTAATGGACCAGGGGTTAGTAATAAATAAGGATTGTTTGTAATATCTTTAACATTCATTTTAATTCCACCTTTTTAAAGTTTTTTTACTTTTGTTAATTTCCTATTTGTTTGGATCTATAAATAATCAACTAACATATACAAAAAACAGACATACTTCAATTCTTAACTATTTTGTCCGCTAAATAAGGTTGGTTTTTTGTGGATGCACTATTTTCACGTTCGCTCATCGTTTTCAGTAAGACTACACAAATTAGTGATAAAACACCAAGTAACATGAGGTAGATTGCAGCAGGAAGCCACGAACCATTAAACTTTGCTATAAGCCAAGTAGCAATTAATGGTGCTGTACCTCCGAAAAGGGCCGCACCTAGTTGATAGCCTACAGAAATTCCTGTATAACGGATCTCTGCTTTAAACATTTCAGAGAATAACGTGCCCATAACGGAAGTAATGATAGACCAAAGAGCATATCCGATCATTACCGCAACTGTTAGCAAAAGCACTGATTTCTTGGAGAGCAAAAGGAAGTATGGTATTGAGAAGATAATTACCCCCAACGTCCCACTTACAAATATACCTTTTCTTCCAATCCGGTCAGATAATTTACCAATAAGAGGAATCATAAAGAGAGAAACTAGTGTCCCGATCGTCACGGCATTTAATACCGGACTTTCCGGCATCTTTAATGTATTAGTAGCGTATGAGACCCCAAAAGTCGCAAACATATAGAAAGGAGCGGTCTCAATGGCTTTTGCACCTGTAATCAAAAGTACTTCTTTCCAATGGTATTTTAGTGTATCGGCAATCGGAAGTTTAGACACTTTGCCTTCATCTTTTGCCTTTTGAAAATCTGGGGTTTCCTCTAAACCATTCCGTATCCATAAACCGATTAAGACTAGCGCCAAGCTTCCAACGAATGGTATACGCCACCCCCACGAAAGAAAAGCGGCATCCGGCAACAAGCTCACCAGAGATATGGTAGCGGTGGCAAGGATCATTCCTACAGCTGCTCCCATCATCGGGATACTTCCTGCAAAACCACGTTTTTCTTTCTCTGTATATTCTACTGCCAGAAGGACTGCTCCTCCCCATTCACCTCCCACAGCGATTCCTTGAATCAACCTTAAAGTGACAAGCAAAACTGGTGCCCAAACCCCAATGGATTGGTAACCAGGTAATAAACCAATGAGGGCTGTACTCACACCCATGATTCCAAGGGTATATACTAATGACTTTTTCCTCCCAATTTTGTCCCCAATGTGGCTAAAAATAATACCTCCAAGCGGACGAAAGAAGTAAGGTATCCCAAAAGATGCCAATGCGATCAGTAAACCTACCGCTGGACTAAAATTCGGGAAGAAAAGTTTGTTGAAAACTAATGAAGCCACAGTACCATACAACAAATAATCATAATATTCTATTGAACTACCAATCAAACTTGCAACCAAGGCTTTCCTTTTGACCTTTTTCGAGTGAACTATTACCGACATAAAAACCCCCCTTTTTTTAAATTCCAAAGATGAAAGCGTTTTCTAATGTGTAAAATAACATATCACATTTTCTGACAATTTGGAATATTTTTTCTATATTTTTTTTTATTTAATTGGCTTTAAGGTTTTTTTATGTTGGTTTTTATTTGTTTTATGAAATATATGTTGAAAACTAAAATTTATAACTTTTTACTTATGAGGAGATAAATGAACGTTTACAGACGCAATACATTTTATTCCTGCTTCCGTTTTTGCGGTTGCGGGCCGTGGCTGCTTATTGATTGGAACCTTGTTCATTGGGTTATGTAATCCATAGGCAGTCAAGAGCCAATGAATGTTCTTATATAACAGAAAACGAGATTTCATTTACTTTGTCCTAAATTAAGAGGCGAACCTCAGCCTCTTCGTTCGAAAATGGACGCATGTTAAAAGCGCTGAAGAGCATATCAGCGCTTTTTTCATTAGGCTGTTTTTGCATAATTCACTGCTATTTACCAAGTAAAGCGGTGTGGTTGATTTCCCCTCCAGATGCTCGCTTTCCGCGGGGCGGGCGGTGAGCCTCCTCGGCGTAAACGCCTGTGGGGTCTCACCTGTCCCGCTGCTCCCGCAGGAGTCTCGCACTTGCGCTCCAATCAACGTCAAATAGTTTTGTTCTAAAAAACAATCTTTACGAAAAGAGCCTTTTATTATGATGAAAACATAAGAAACCCAAAACGATTTAAGATACACGGTGAACTAAAAAACAACTTTCAATGTTCCAGTTATCAAAGTATTCATTTTAGTACTTTGTAACATTATAAATAAATTCATTATAGCAATATAAAAGTAAATTATTCACAAATAATTTTTCATCAGGAAAATAATTTGAATAAAGTTTTTGATTTTCGCGAGATTTAGTGACTTTTGAAAAAAAGATGGACATCAGATCATCAAGTTACTATTTCACCTAAAAGGAGTGAAGGTTCTTGCAACAGTGCAGTTGTACCAGTAAAAACTATGGAAGTTGAATGTGATAAAAATTTCAATTTAGCTAAGAAAGTGGATCTATTGGATAAACCCGAATAATTTATAATACAGAGATTCCAGATACAGATACTTCCCATGTGGAAAACTATTATTATTGATAATGAGTGGTAACAGAACATTATTAAGGGAAGGACTTTTCTATCAGAAATTATTGTTTTATAAAATCATTCTGTAATGAATTTCAAAGATTCCCCATTGTACTTTTTTATATCAACTACATCAAAGCCCACAAATTCTTGAAAATCATTGTCCGCAAAACAAAAGTCAATTCCTTTAAAGCTAAACTTACTTTTAATATCCTTTTCAGTTATGCGGAATGAAAATTTCTCTCCATTTTTCTTATATATTTTCTTGCTTCCAGCTATTTTAGACAACTTTGGTGTCATTGGGCCACAAAACTCGATCCTCACTATTCTACTACCTTCATCTTCTGCTAAATATCAACAGGACTAGGACCGCCCCTGTTGCTGCTTCTTGAACTGGTTATTTACATCATAAGTTGAAATTAAGATAAGCCTTTAAAATTTTTGAAACAACTCACCACCCCATACCTCCCTCATAATCTGTAACTAGGCACATTTTGAGGGGGACGGATCATGGAGATGGAATTAACGGCACTCCATTGGATTTATGTTGTATTTATTGCATTGATAATCGGGTTTATGGTAAAACGTCGTGATACTACCCTCATCTGCATAGTTGGAATATTCCTTTTGGCTTTAGTGGCTACAGGCAGTTTAGCACCCTCCATAAGCGGGATATTCAACAGCTTCATTTTCGCAATCACGGAATTAATGTCCACAATTTTAATCATTTCCATCATCGTTGCCATGAGCACGGTTTTAACGAGGTCCGGCATTAATGATGTCATGATTGCACCATTTGCGAAATTCATTAAGAATCCTACACTTGCCTTATGGGTAATTGGAATCGTCATGATGATCATATCTTGGTTTTTCTGGCCATCACCTGCCGTTGCCTTACTTGGGGCAGTCCTGCTCCCCGTTGCCTTACGAGCTGGCTTACCTGCTCTTGGCGTGGCGATGGCGATGAACCTTTTTGGTCATGGAATCGCATTATCAGGGGACTTCATCATTCAAGCTGCTCCTAAACTAACTGGGGATGCCGCTTCCATACCAGTCGGTGATGTCATCGCTGCGAGCATTCCTCTTGTCATTACAATGGGGGTCGTCACCACCATATCCGCCTTTATCCTTTTAAAGCGGGATATGAAGCTGGGAAGAATCAATGCGGCGGATAATGAGGGAATCATCCAAGATCAGACAATCAGTGAGATCTGCTCACACTGGGACAAAAGAAGTTTTTTGCCGTTTTCATTCCTATTGCCTTTCTGTTGGATGTTGTGGCATTGTCGGTTTTGAAGTTGCAAGGCGGAGATGCCACGGCGTTGGTTGGCGGTACAGCCGTTTTCATTTTGCTGATTTTATCCCTTGTCGCACATAAACAGCAAGGATTGGAAAAATCAACCGCCTATTTGATTCAGGGTTTTCAATTTGGCTTCAAGGTATTCGGACCTGTGATCCCAATCGCAGCATTCTTCTATTTAGGTGATTCGGGATTTAATCAGATCATCGGGGACTACTTACCAAAAACATCACTCGGCATCGTCAATGACCTCGGTGCTGCCCTAGCGGCCTCCGTTCCTTTAACGAAAGAAATAGCCGCCATCACATTAACGGGCATTGGTGCCATCACTGGCTTGGATGGATCGGGCTTCTCAGGCATTTCTTTAGCCGGATCTGTCGCCAAACTATTTGGAACGGCAATCGGAAGCGGAACCGCCACCTTGACTGCACTCGGGCAAATAACTGCGATTTGGGTTGGCGGAGGTACATCTCCGTCGACTAAAAACATCTCTTGTGTCTACCGGAAAAAACAAAAAAGCACAGCGTGTATAAATAGTGTTGGACCACTACTTATACCGTCCGCCTACTCACGATAGGCAAACACTTGCTGTACCCTTATCCACATTTTACAATATGTGCTGGGTTGGAGCAACGTTTGCCATGATCAATTATGGTGAACGTTGCTTTTTTGTTTCCAAAGAGGAGACAACATATTAATGAAGAAACGTATTGATGTAATCGCAAATGAAGAAGCATATAACAATTTATCATCTTTCACTGACATTGAAGAATTAAATAAGAATGTACGAGTTTGCCGAGACGCCATTCGTGCGTCTGTGAAACGTGTGGATGTACAAGCTAGATTAATTAAGTTGTTAGAGATTTTAAAGCGTCACAGTTGCAAACAAATTGGTGTGAGCTACATGTGTAAGAATACAATTGCGGATAAGCTTGAAGTATCTTATAAAACTGTTCAACGTTTAATGAAGAAACTTGAAGACCTCGGAATGATCCGCCAAGTACCAATGAAGCGTAAAAAAGATATGATGCAAACAGCTAACGCTATTATCATTCAACCTGTGAAAGATGAACTGTCCGACAAGCAACCTACTAAAAGTCCTACTAAGTGTCCGACCATTAAAACAACTACTTCTTTCTTAAAACAAAAGATTAAAAACAATAAACGTAAAGCCGTTGCTCAATTCTCTCATGTGGATAATTCTCTTGGAAACTCTGTAAAACAAGCAAATTTTTTAGCTAATTGGGTTCCAGATGTATTTAGTAATCTCGTAGGGTCTTTCTACGAAAAGGCTGAAACAATACAGGAGTTTTGGAAGGTAATTAAACAGTGTAATAAAGTGGTTGATTATTCTACTAACGAAAGAGCATTTACAAGTAAACAGGAAATAGAAATCGGCACTAAAGCATTTAAGGAATTTGCTATGAAGGTTAAGAGTGGAGTTAAGATGCATAAAGGAAAGTTTGTTTATTTCAATGGGATTGTGAACAAGCTTATGAATGAGCTTTACTTTGATGCAGATTTTATGAACAACCTTAATTAATCAGAAAGGTTTTTACCTGGCCAGATAATTTTATTCTTATGGCATTAATGGGGCAAAATAGTTGAAAATAATAGGAGAGGGAAACTACCTAACAGGTGCGTTAAATAGATAGAAATATAAAATTGGTGCAAACAAAAAACCTCTAATTGATTAGAGGTTTTTTTGAAAATTATATTTTATTACATTAACAAATAGCTGTGAGTGTAGATTCTAAGTTTTCGCTGCCCTACTCTTACTAAAGGGTGCGTTCGTATTATAGAGTTAACCAGTTTTTACTGGTTGCTCCTTTTTTTATAGGACCTATTATTTAGGGCTGGGGAATATCCGCCAGCCCTTTCCTGCTTAATAATCATAATACAATTCTTCCGCCCGCTTCTTGTCCGTTCCCTTCAGATAAGCCCATATATAGCGAGGGTTTTTGACCATAACCCAATCCCCGAATTTATCAAACTTTCTGCTTGATGTGAGCATGCCAAAAGGGATGATGCCGAAAAGCTTTCGATTTACCAGCCCCCACATCATCAGCCGATGGGCAAAATCAGCGTCTTCGGCCATAAGCAATTCCTCATTGAATCCGTTAATGGCCACGAAATCTTTTCTGTAGCACCAGAAAATCCCAACTGCAATCAAACCATACTTAATTAGCATTGGAATGGATATGGCTGCAACAGATGTTAGAATCCCCAAAGACATACGGTCAAATAACCCGGATGTCCCGCCACCGATAAATAACCCGCTCGATAATAACAAATTCACTCTAGATAGGAATCCTTTAGACATTTTGGTATCTGCATCTATCGTAATCAGAATATCTCCAGTGGCAACTTTCGCCCCTACATTTCTAATTTTTGAAAGATTTTTGTCCTTATTTTTGATCGTGATCGCATTATAGGATTTTGCGATTTCCTCCGTCCGATCTGTACACCGATTCAACACAACAATAATTTCAACCTGATCCTTATACCGCTTTGAAGCAGCTTTGATGGATTCCAGACACCCCGCTATATATTTTTCTTCATTGTGAGCAGGTATGATGATAGAAAACTTCTTATTCCTATTTTCCTGTGTCAATTTTCTCACCCTTTCTTTATATAATTCAAATTCAAAAAGTGTCAGCTTAGAAGATTGATTTTAATAACACTCAGTTATATAAAATATGAAAAAAGTGACGGATTGCTTGTACATCTTTCCTGTTTCTTATAAGAATGTTAGTGGATTCAACGAATTTACAAATGAAGTTATATGAAAATATAGGAAAATGAGACGGAGTAAGTGGTATACATTTGGGAAACTGACGGATAAATCTTTATGTGTTCAATTGAACATCTGGCTAAAAATGGAAAAAGCCTGTGTTTGTTAAGACAGTTTGGAATGTCCTGTGGATTCTAAAACAATGGGAGCTCGAACTCCAGTCATACTTTCGATGTCTTGAAGAAATAAAGAAAAGTTCTCTAATCCTTCGAGGGTATATGTCACCTTAAAACTATATTTGTAACGCTTTTTCTTTTCCAAGTATGCTTGAACCTGACTTTCACTTTTGCGATATCCAGACCTACTACTGGATTCATTCTTAGATCTCCTCCTCCTAAAAACTAACCGGTACCCCTAATCCTTCTTGTTGTATGATAGCTTCGCTTTTATACGCGATCTAGGTCTAGGTCCCAACCAGCCCCAATCGTATTTCTACAAGTAGGGGGCGAACTGTTTACTTGAGGGGATTTATGTTAGTCCCAAGGTGCGTCCGTTCTACCCCCCAGCTACCGCTATCATATATCGATTAAAAAATGATCATCCAGAAATATCTGGCTGACCTTATAATACTAACGGGTGCGTTAGTTTCATAGAGCACAAAATGAGACCATTATATGAGTGGTCTCTTTTTTTATTTGTTCAGCGAACCCTAAAGAAACAGGGAATAAAAATATTTAGTCGGAAATATAAGTGTTTTATCCCTAGCTGGATAAATACAGGAAACCACCCTACAATTAACAATTTAAAATAGCTAAATTACTGTGTATGAAGGTCGATGATTTATATAAGGAGGAAGAGGAATGAAAAAAATATTAGTTATATTATCTGTTATGATTTTGCTTACAGCTTGCGGGAAGAACTTGGATACTCAAGATAAAAGCAGTAATAACGAAACAACAACAGCTGAAACTGCAGCTGAGGAAACCACTGAGCCAACTATATCGTTTGAGAACGGATCCGTTGAAAATGAAGATTTTAGTTTAGCAATATCTGAAACTAAAGTTATCCAAAGTCCACTGGAAGCTCATCCAGGGTTATTTGTCACTTTTACACTTACAAATAAAACGAAAGATAAAGATATTGTTCCAGATGATACTCTCATGAGTTTACTGGCTCAGCAAGATAATGGAACATCAAGAATTGATTTAAGTGAAAATTATCATTTTCTTGATGCGTTCGGAAGTGAAGAAGATATTGAGACTTACAACAAAATGGTTGATTTAGATAATGCCGGTTCAAACGCTTTACTACCTGGCAAAAGTGTTGAATATGTGGCCGCATATGAATTAGACAATGAAACTCACGATGTTACTTTTACAGCGATAGATCAAAATACTTTTGAACAAGTCGGAAAGTATATTGTAAAATTGAAATAATATATATTGCCCCTTACTTGATAGGGGCTTTCGTTATTTAAAAGTTTCCTAATTACAAAAATATTGAGGGAAAAATTATGAACATTAATATCAAGGTTTACTTACATGCAAAAGAAACTAATTTTTTACAAAGTGGCAGCTTCCCTGTTCCTAATTCAGATTTTAAGAAGGATCCAGATTGGGCAGCTGCTATTGCGGCATATGAATGGATACAGCAGATTAAAAATAACTTTGCAGCTAGTGAGGATTTCCGGATTGATCAAGTTGTTTATAACGATGATATTGATATTACGGAGTTAGTTAAGAAGGTTAAGCCTCTAATTTAAAACAAAAAAGAGCCCTACTCGTTGAACTATACCCCGGATAACGGACACACATAAAAAAGTGTCCCTCTACACCACCAATACCACCAACAGTAATTCTTCTTAAATCATTTGCATTTATATCTTCATTTATTATTAAATTATACATTTTTAGTAATTCCCCCCCCAAATCTTTATTTGTTTTAGATTATGTAAATATAAGGATGATGTTTAGGTTCATTACCTAGAGGTATGTACATTCGTGGAATTTTAAGTAAAAAGCCCACCATCACTGGCAGACTTTAAACGAAATTTTGTGACATTTTTGTATTTATTTACATGCTTGTACTTTAACCATAGAAAATATCATCGTAAAAATTATCCCAATAACGATGGGAATAGCGGTTAGGATAGTGGTTGAAACGGAAAAGGCGGTGCTCACGGCGGTGGCCCCTACGACGACGAAATTCAAATTCTCTGTCAAATTCACGACGGCGAAAATCGTTACACATATAATCACCTCCTGAATACTTATAATTTATGTTATTCTTTTTTAGATTTTACGATTGGACAACACATAGGACAACAACACATTTTATAAAGTCAATATTCTGTTGCTATTTTAGTGAAAAGTAGGAACATTCTGTTCATGAATCTTTATTTCTTGTTCAACTAACGGTTCAAAGAAGACCACAATTTAAGTGGTCTCTTTTATTTGTTCAAAAATCAACATTAATGTTTAACAAAGCCAAAGTAAAAGAAGCCCCTCTCAACTAAGAGAAGGACTTTAAAAGGTCGGAGTGTTACTAAGTTAGGGCAACACAATAATATTTTATCCATTGAATTACATATATTCTTCCTTAATAAAAAATAAGCCCCATCTCATTTAAGAGTGGGGCTTTTATTCTGACGGAGTGCAAAGGGAAAAAAACTATAATATTATTGTATCCATTCATTTACTTTTTATTCATACTTTTTGTTATGCAGCAAATAACTCTTCAAATGTCTCTTTCCCTGCTTTTCCATCATCGAATAAACCTTTTTTCTCTTGGAATTTCTTCAGTGCTTTTTCAGTACTTGTCCCGAAGTTAGAATCAAGTGTTCCAGGATTATATCCTTCGATGTAAAGCGTCGCCTGTAGAATCCATGTGATATTCCCTTTTGTTCCCTTTTTGACAGTGACGATTGCCGCCTTCGTCTTAGATCCCCATTTACCGTCCACAACAAGCTTTTTATTGAATTGCTTATTAAGTTCTGTTTGTAGGCCTTTGATAAGCGCTGTTTTAGTTTTAGGACCTTTAATCCCATTCACACTAAGACCGGCTTTATACCGGCTATTTAATGTTTTTTGAATGGAAACTATAACACTATCCCCACTACTCGTAGGCTTCGTGTCTTCTTTGATATTATTATCAGGTTTTTCACTAACATCTTTAGCATTTCCAAAATTGATTTTCTGACCAATTTTTAATTTAGTTGGATCTATTCCAGGATTTGCTTTAATTAAATCTTCAACTTGCAAGCCACCCGTTCCATCTTTATGTGCAATGCTCCAAAATGTGTCCCCTTCTTGGATGGTATAAACATCAGGAGCCGGTTGTGGTTTGACTGGAGTCTTTGAGCCTTTCCAATCAAAAGCATCTCTGTAGTTATACTGACAACAAGCTTTCCAACTATAACCTGGCATTTCATTATGGGCCTTATCATATTTCCCAATCCCATCTTTAACAAGTGCAGCGTGAAGTTCTGCAATACTGGCAAGTGTGGCATCATCCATAGTTTCATATCGATAATCTCCAGCAACGCAGATACCTAGAGAGAACTGATTGCTATTCCCCACATGGAAGGTCCTGCGGTCGATATCATTCGCATATACAATCCGAGCTCTTATACCTTTTGGTGTGTTAATAACATTCTTAGGCTCTATAACAAATGTATACCCTATCCCCGGCCACCCCAGC
>NZ_JBHVQU010000019.1:0-45805 GCF_042886655.1 Peribacillus sp. NPDC058002
GGGACTATACTTCGCCATCCACACAATACTTTTTTGATGTTAATAAAAGCAATTTAATGAAAAAAGACAATCAAAACTATATAAATGTATTAGGTATCAAACAATTGAACACACTCGAAAATGTTTCTTTATTAGATATTTACCTTAGTTCAAGCAATGTCGTAGAACCGCATTATCACCAAAATGCTGCAGAGCTAGTGTATTGCATTTCTGGAGCTGCAACCGTTTCATTACTGAATCCTTTTACTAAGCAAATACAAAATTATCCTATTAAACCTGGCCAAGTAGCCAACGTTCCCCAAGGTTGGTGGCATTATGAAGTGGCTAATACGGATAATACTCACCTGCTGGCCATTTTTAATGCTCCAACACCTGAGGTGATCCTGGGCTCGGATATCTTGAAATTGACACCTGCAAATATTATGGCACATACGTATTGCCTGGATGAAAACCAATGGAAAAAAGCGATAGCACCTGTTCAACCCTCAACATTCATCGGTCCGCCAGCCAATTGCCAACGAGCGGCCGAAGAAGACATGCAGCAATATAATAATCACTATGATAACCAAATGTATATTGCCCCTGCATATAACTATCAATTCCAGCCCACTCCCCCATATTATTATTATTGAAGATATGTGTTGGGAATTTGCTTAACCCTGTCCAACTCCTATCCCCCTTCAAGGATGGCGTCTAATAAAAGCAGAATCGAAAAAAGCAATGGAAAATCCCATTACATCAGGATTCTCCATTGTTTTTCATTACATGACCGGTTTAAAAAACCGAATTCATATACTTTCGCCACATCTTTCATTATGGTGGTCATCTAATGCAGTATAAGGGTATTTTAAAAACCGAAACACACTTGGATACAAATTTCATTATAAATTTTCTATATATTCTATCGAGTTTCTTCTTATAATATAAGAGATTCTCAATTTGATCCCCACTATTGAAACAGATTATTCTTTTAAAGGGCCTACCCATATCAAAGTTTTTTTCAATTCACTTCTATAAATTTTAACTACCTGACTCTTAGTATCTTTCTGGAATTTTATTTTTCCATATTATCATAAGTTCTTTAAATTGCTTTAGCTGAAATTTAGTTTTTGATTATCGTTGTTTGCGCATTCACTCCTTCTGTGTGCGAATTTTCTTCAGCATTCGTTGTATTGTTCCGCATAAAATCAATTCCATTCGCTGTGGTTTTTTAAGGATAAATTTCAGACAGTCATGTCCAATCAAAACCTGCCCCTTTCCCATAAATTAATTTGAAAAGGAGATGAAAAAATGAGTAGTGATAAAAAAAAAGATAAAGATAAAAGAGATAAAGGTACAGGTTCCTTAAGCAATTCTAAAAATGAACCTTTAAAGGAAGAAGCATGTCCATCATCGAGATACCAGGAATGCGTTGATCGTGCTTTTCGTATTCCCATATTTTTAAGCACCACAAATACGTTAAATCCAATACAACAACTGTTTCAAAACCGACTTATTTTAGAGATTGAGAACGCATTGCTTTTTCCACGTACATTACCTGTAAGTGAACAATATCCAGAAACCATTTTAACAAGTATTCGACGGTTGGTTTCATCAAGTTATGGAATGTTAGCAATCAACTTTCGTCGCTTCCTCGTCGAGATTACTGATACTAATGTAGGACAACCTCCATCATCCACTCCTTTCTGGGAAGGGTCAGTTTTTTTACAAATTGAACCCTCTATGGCTTTTCAATTTGGACTACCCATATTATTAGTAAGGGAAGCTAATACTGACACAAATAATGGAATTTGGGCAGGAGGAATTGCCCCTCTCAATACATTCATAGTTTGGGATTCTGAAAAACAATCTGTTGATGAATTCTTTAGCAGTATTCAATGGAGAGAAGCCTTTGCGAATTGGATTGCAGAGGTAAGAAATGGATATTATAATCAGACAGAGCCTAAATTCAAGTACAGATGCAGTACACAAGATTAAAAAATTATTTGATTGGGGTACGCTTTTTCAAAGCAAGATTATCGTAATAAAAGAGTGATATAGTACAAGCATGATTTACGCCATACACATGCAACTATAATGTTGGAGATCGGAGACCAAAGTGGTATCAGAAAGATTAGGCCATTCAAAAGTTACTATCACATTAGATAAATATACTCAGTTACTCAGAATATACAGGACTCCTCTGCAGAAAACTTTTCAAAAGCTACAGGAAAAATGAGCACGGAACAATAAAAGTGGTCATTTAACTAAAAAAGCAATGGAGAATCCCATTACATAAAGGTTCTCCATTGCTTTTCATTACATGACCCTCTTGAACATTTTCTCCATTTCATAAATGGAATAAGAGATGATGATAGGTCTTCCATGAGGACATGTGAAGGGATCGGTTGTCCGCCTTAGTTCATCCAATAATGCTTGGATTTCATCATTGCGCAGATGACGGTTTGCCTTTATTGAGGCTTTACAGCTCATCATGATGGCTGCCTCTTCACGCAGTTTTTTGATGTCGACCTTTTTCATTGATAGCAATTGTTCTATCATTTCTTCAAGGATTTCCTGTTCAATTCCTTTAGGGAACCATTGTGGATGCGATCGGACAATATAGGCGTTATAGCCAAACTCTTCTAAATAGACGCCGACTTTTTCCAATTCATGCCTATACTCATTTATCCTGATACATTGGTCTGTTGAAAATTCAAGAGTGATGGGAACTAGCATGTCCTGTAGCTCGTTTTCAACACGTCCGACCTTTTCTTTAAAATATTCGTATTTGATCCGTTCCTGGGCAGCATGTTGGTCTATGATGTACAACCCTTTTTCGTTTTGGGCAAAAATATAGGTTCCATGCATTTGCCCAATTGGGTACATGGGAGGGATGCGGCTATCCGGTTCATTCACTTCAATTTCTTCCTCTTGTTCAACCGTATAGGTTGTGTACTTTTCAGCTGACTCGTAATTTGGCTTGCTTTCATCATCTTGTAAAACCGGAATATAAGCATCTGCCATTTGCTGCTGTTCATTGCTATAGATTATTTCCTTTATTGGTTCTAGATTGAAATCTTCATTATAATTCACGTAACTCTTTTGTTCCTGCTTTTCCCGAATCAAGGTTTCCTTCAAGAGTGAAGCTTCTTTCTTGGCTTCTTCAAGGATGCGCTTGCCGCTTTCCACAACATGGTCCAATTCCAGCTCAGTTTGCTCACTTTTCACCTGTTCCGCCTTTGGTGTTGGTGTATATCCACTTGGTATTAGAGTCATCTTTTTAAATGAAGATTTGATCGTTTCCGAAACAAGACTGTACAATTCCTGTTCCTTGCTAAGCCTTACTTCCATTTTGGATGGATGTACATTGACATCGACAAGAATCGGATCCATTTCAATATTCAACAAAGCAATTGGAAAACGCCCAATTGGAAGGAGTGTATGGTACCCATCCAGGATTGCTTTCACGAGCGCATAGTTTTTAATGAAGCGGCCGTTTATCATGGTTGAAATATAATTCCTTGAAGCCCGGGTGACCTCAGGCATAACGATATATCCGGATAATTTGAAGTCCAAGGAGCTTGCCTGAACCGGAATCATCTTTTTGGCAATATTCATCCCATAAATAGCGGCTAGCACCTGCCTGACATCACCGTTACCATTCGTATGCAGGATTCGCTTCTCGTTGTGTGATAACCGTATAGAAACATCCGGATGCGAAAGTGCAAGCCTGTTAGCGACATCCGTAATATTTCCTAACTCGGTATGAATCGTTTTCATATATTTCAACCTTGCAGGAGTATTGTAAAACAAATCGGAAACCAGGATATCCGTTCCTTTTCGGCTTGATGAAGCTTCGAGTTCCTTAACCATTCCGCCTTCAAGAAGTATGCGTGTTCCCACATCTTCGCCTGTGCTGCTTTTCATTTCAAAACGGGAAACTGAAGCAATACTGGGCATTGCTTCACCGCGGAAGCCAAGTGTTCGAATTCGGAAAAGATCATTTTCATCTTTTATTTTACTTGTGGCATGGCGTTTAAATGCCGCTTCTATGTCATCAGCCAAAATCCCATCGCCATTATCCACGATCCGTATGGAACCAAGCCCAGCCTCCACCAATTCAATCTCTATAATGGTACTGTTTGCATCTATTGCGTTTTCCACAAGTTCCTTAACGACTGAGGCTGGGCGTTCAACAACTTCGCCAGCTGCGATTTTATTAGATAAAGCCTCATCAAGCTGTATGATTTTTCCCATTTTTATCGCCTCGCTTTAATTCTCATTTAAGTTTCTTTTGTAATTTATAAAGGGTATTCATTGCCTCAAGCGGCGTCATTTCAAGGATATCCAGTGATTTTATGTCATCCAGCACCTTTTTTTCCTTAGGTGAAGAATTCACTCTTCCTTTAGGAGCCTCTTCCCCAAAGAAGGAAAGCTGTGCCTCATTGACGGCTGTTACCGGGGCAGCTTCGGCAATAGGTGCTTCTACAGCAGTAGCAGCAGGCTGTTCAGGCATCGCCTTTGCCTGTCCATTTTCATTTTCTAGCTGCGCTAAAATAGCGGCCGCCCGATCTATTAACTGCTCCGGTAAATCAGCTAGCTTAGCTACATGAATTCCATAGCTTTTATCTGCTGGCCCTTCTTTAATTTTATGAAGGAAAACGACATTCCCATTTTGTTCAATGGCACTGACATGGATATTTTTCAATTTTGGCAGTTCTGCCGCCAATACAGTCAATTCGTGATAATGGGTCGAAAAGAGAGTCTTTGCCCCAATTTCCTCATGAATATATTCAATGATGGCCTGAGCAAGCGCCATCCCATCATATGTTGATGTTCCCCGCCCTATTTCATCAAATAATATCAAACTGTTTTCTGTCGCATTCATGATGGCATTTCTTGCTTCGAGCATCTCTACCATGAATGTACTTTGACCGGAAATCAAATCATCTGCCGCGCCAATCCTAGTAAACACCTTATCAAAAATAGGCAATTCAGCTATACTTGCGGATACGAAGCATCCAATTTGCGCTAGAATCGATGTTAGTGCAATTTGACGCATATACGTACTTTTACCCGACATATTGGGTCCTGTGATCAAGAGTAACTCCCTGTCTCCATCCATAAAGCAGTCATTGGGGACATACTCCTGTGATTGAAGGACTTTCTCAACTACTGGATGCCGGCCATCCTTCAGTACGATTCTTCGATCTTCAGAAAAGACTGGTTTCACATAATGGCGTTCTTCGCTTATCGTTGCAAAGCACTGGAGGACATCTAGTTCACTGACGCCTTTCGCTAAATCCTGTAAGCGCGGGATATAGCTTTTGACCTCTTCACGAAGATTGAGGAATAGGTCATACTCCAAACTGATGCTTTTTTCTTCTGCTTGTAAAATCAAAGCTTCCTTTTCTTTCAATTCAGGTGTGATATAACGTTCGGCATTCGTCAAGGTTTGCTTCCGTTCATACCGGCCTTCTTCAAGCAGATGCAAATTGGCTCGTGTGACTTCAATGTAATAGCCAAATACACGATTATATCCGATTTTCAAAGATTTGATCCCGGTCCGTTCCCGCTCTTCGCGTTCAAGCTGCGCAATCCAAGTTTTCCCGTTTCTACTGGCATCCCTGTAGGTATCCAGCTCCTTATGGAAACCATCCTGAATGATATTCCCTTCCTTCACGGACAATGGCGGGCTTTCTACAAGCGCTGTTTCAAGCAAATCCGTCACTTCTTCGCAAGGATCCAATTTATCGGCCAGAATTGAAATATCCTGATTGGAGACCATTGACTTCACGATTTCACGAATAATCGGCACCTGTTGTAATGAACGCTTCAGTTGAATCAAGTCCCGAGCGTTTACATTCCCGAAGGCAACCCTTCCGGCAAGCCGCTCCAAGTCGTACACTTCCTTCAGGCGTTCACGTAAGTCCTGCCGTTCGAAGTATTGATTTTTCAGGGTCTCAACAAGGCTTTGTCTCCGCTCGATCTGTTTTTTATTAATGAGCGGCCTATCAATCCACTGTTTCAACATCCTTCCGCCCATGGCTGTTTTCGTTTCATCAAGCAGCCATAATAATGAGCCTTTTTTTCCTTTGGAGCGAATAGTTTCAGTTAATTCCAAATTGCGTTTGCTATAATAATCTATTTTCATATATTGTGATGTTTCATATGCAAGCACGGGCTGTAAATGATCCAGGCTGCGTTTTTGGGTACGGTAAAGATAATTCAATAAACGTGAGGTCGTTGTCGCCAGTTTCTTGTCTTTTAACAGATGAAGTAATGCAACGAATGACTCGCTTTGAACCAAATTATTCTCTAGGGATAGAGCGGCAGCGCCCCGTTCTTGCAGCCTTTTTTTCCATTCTTCATTGAAATCCTCGGCAATGACCACTTCACTAGCACCAAGGATGGCAAATTCATTCAGGACTTCCTCAAAACTCTCAATCAAAGTGACCTTATTTTCCCCTGTCGATAAATCATTGTATCCAAAGCCAAACTGCCCATCCGTGAAATAGGTGATGGTGGCAATATAATTATTTTCCTTTTCACGCAGACCCTTACTATCCATTTTCGTTCCCGGAGTAATCAGCTGGACAACTTCCCTGCGTACCACACCTTTGGCTTGCTTCGGATCTTCGGTTTGTTCACAAATAGCTACTTTAAAACCTTTTTCTATCAATATATCAATATAATTAGCAGCCGAGTGATACGGAATGCCGCACATCGGAATTCGCTCTTCACTGCCGCCTTCTCGGCTCGTTAATGTGATTTCGAGCTCTTGTGATGCATTCAGTGCATCGTCAAAAAACATTTCATAAAAATCGCCTAAACGAAAAAATAAAAAGGCATCCTGATACTCTGCCTTAATTTTTAAATATTGCTGTATCATCGGAGTATATCCAGCCATTCCTTCAAAACCTTTCCAAACTAAAATCTATTACACATTTATGTCCTTCATTATAACATACGGGAAAGCAACATTGCCTGTATTCGAAATTGCATGGTAAATCAATTATACATTGAAACCAAACTTTTTTTGAGCTGCCTATGCAAAGCCATACGCACGGATATAGTAACATTCCATCCCTATTTTTGATCATGGCCAGGTCTGCTTGTCCCGCTTCAAATTAAATAAAACCGGATGAAGGGAATGTCATCCGGTATTAATTTCTAAATTCTATTCATCTTCGAATTCATCAAGGAAATCCGGATCTAAATCTTCGAAATCCTCATCATCGAAATCAGAGCCCCAGTCATCCTCACAGCGGCCATCTGGACTAACAGCGACACAAATTTTCGTTTCGCCGACGACTTCCACAAAGAATTCCCTTTCCACATGGACAATGATTTTTTGTCCACATGGGGAGATGCAAGCTTCTAAACAATTCGGCTGTTGGACAGCTTTTGCAACGATTTCATGGTCATCAAGACAATCGGGATCACGGTATTTCAGCGAAATAACGTCGGTATATTGCACTTTTTCAGTTACAACTTCCGTCTTCGAATTATGGTTATAAGAATACCAGACGTTGATTTCGTAGCTGCCGTGAATTTCTACCTTTTTGCCGACTTTCTTTGCATCGTATTTATGGTTGATGATCCAACAACCTAGAATGCTAGAAGGATGATGAGCCGGGCAAATGGTGTGAGAGGACTTTGTGAATTTACGTCCTTTTGCCACCACCGCTTTAGTAATTATCTCTCTATATTGTGACATGCTAGCGAACCCTCCTCATACAGTTTCCATTCATCCTATGCGTGGTAAAAGTCTAGTGTGCGTAGAATTTTAATTGTTTGAAAACTGCTGTAATGTTTTAAACCTAGGTTATTTTATGCGCAAGTTTTGGGATATGTGTCACGAATGGGCACTGTATAAGGATTTCCGCATATAGAAAAAGCCCTTCTGAAATCAGAAGGGCTTTTTCTATATTCATGAACAGCTACCGCCGCCAGCTTGTACTTGTGAACCTGTCTCACCGCGAAGGATGTCCCCTTCAGTCGATTCAATGATCAGGTCCGTCACCTTGTTCGATACTTGTGATGAGACCATTTGTAAAAGATCATTTACATCCACTTGGGATTGTTTGAATTCCTGCACGATCGGAAGTTCATCCAATTGCTTTTCCAGTGCATCAATTTTGGCCTGGACTTGGCTGTATGCTTTCTCTTTGCCGTAATGCTGGAAGTTTACAGCCTGTTTTTGCAAGCTCTTGATGCTGGCGATCATTTCCCTGATTTTTTGGTTTTCATTGATGTGAGCTTCTGCCCGTTTAAAGAAATCGACTTCTTCCGTGCTGGCGATCATTTCAGCAAGCTCGGCTGCTTTGTTCAGAATGTCATCTTTAGTATATTTAGTCATATTACTCCACCTCAATCGCCGTTGCTTCTTCAACCATATCCCCATTTAATGACCATGTTTTCGTTCCGGTGATTTTCACTTTTACGATTTGGCCAATAGCGGATTTTGGTCCTTTGAAGTTCACGAGCTTATTTTTCGTTGTATAACCTGCCAATACTTCCGCATTCTTCTTGCTCTCGCCTTCAACTAGCACTTCAACAATCTGTCCATCATACTCTTTCATTTTCAATGCGCACGTTTCATTGACAAGGGCATTCAAGCGTTGCAGACGTTCCTTTTTCACTTCCATCGGTACATTATCCTGCATTTTAGCAGCCGGTGTTCCCTCACGTGGAGAATAGATGTAAGTATATGCTGCATCGAAACCAACTTCACGGTATAAAGACATCGTTTCTTCAAAGTGCTCTTCCGTTTCATTCGGATAGCCTACAATGATGTCAGTGGTTAGCGATGCACTTGGAATAGCTTTCTTGATCTTTTTTACTAGCTCTAAATATTGTTCTCGTGTATATTTACGGGCCATGATTTTAAGTGTTTCCGTACTTCCCGATTGAACTGGAAGATGGATATGGTCAACGAGATTGCCGCCTTTAGCCAGTACTTCAATCAAGTAATCATCAAAATCACGGGGATGGCTTGTCGTAAAACGAATACGCGGAATGTCGATTTTACGGATTTCATCCATCAAATCGCCGAAACGATATTCGATATCCGTAAAATCTTTACCGTAAGCATTCACATTCTGCCCAAGCAGGGTTATTTCCTTGTAACCCTGTGCCGCTAAATGACGGACTTCTTGGATGATATCTCCAGGCCTGCGGCTTCTTTCTTTCCCCCTTGTGTAAGGTACGATGCAGTAAGTGCAAAACTTATCGCAGCCATACATGATATTGACCCATGCCTTCGTTTTTCCTTTACGCACTTTCGGAAGGTTCTCGATTACATCACCTTCTTTGGACCAAACCTCAATGACCATTTCCTTGGATAGATAAGCTTCATTAAGAATTTGCGGCAGCCGGTGGATATTATGCGTTCCGAAAATCATATCAACAAAATGGTGCTTCTCTAGAATCCGCTTTACAACTGACTCCTCTTGTGACATACAACCGCAAACCCCAAGCAATAAATCCGGCTTTTCCAATTTCAATGATTTTAAATGCCCCAATTCACCGAACACTTTATTCTCTGCGCCTTCCCGAATCGCACAAGTGTTAAGTAAAATGACGTTAGCATCATCCACCGTGTCTGTCGGCTGATAACCAAGTGCCATAAAGATGCCCGCCATGACTTCTGTATCATGTTCGTTCATTTGACATCCATAAGTACGGATGTAAAACTTTTTACCTTCTCCCATTCCACGGAAACCTTCAGGAATTGCAAAGTCATCATGATATTCTACTTCTTCTTTTCCTCGCTTTTTCGCATCTTTTAAGGAAGGCGGAATATAAACGGCTTGGAAGTACTTACTGAAGTCCTTTTCGGATTTTTTGTCCGCTGGATTCTCAGCCTGTACTTGTTGTGATTCTAATCGTTGTTTCTCGTTCATAGTTAATCTCCTTTCAAAATAGTTAGTCTATTTCTTTCACCAACTATTTCAAGACCTATCTTCAAATGGTTTTATAAAGATTCCTTTTTAAGAATTACCAGTAAATATTAGCTATTAAGTGTGATATATCCACATTATTATAGTATAAAGCTTTTAACAGCAAGAAACAATCATTCTGTCGTGGCTTCTTCAATTGTAAGAAATTTTTCATAAATACGGTAATTGTGACTTAAAAAAAAGAGACCTGATTCGCATATTCTAACGAACTTAGCCCCTTCTTATTAAATGATAGAATGATACTATTTCTTCACAGCTATTTCAAATGCAGACCATGCAATTTACTCGTGAGTTTGGGCATTTACTCGTGAATTTGACCGCTTTACTCGTGAGTTTGGGCACTTTACTCGTGAGTTTGGGCGTTTTACTCGTGAGTTTGACCGCTTTACTCGTAAACATTCTCACACTTTAAGGAATAAGGAGAACCTTACCACACTGACCTTTGGTCATCAGTTCAAATCCCTTTTCAAAATCGCTTAGTGAAAAACGGTGGGTAATCATCGGTTTTACATCAACCTTGCCACTTTCAAGCAGACTTGAAACCTGTTGCCAGGTTGAAAACATCTTCCTCCCGGTTATCCCTTGGACAGTAAGGCCCTTGAATACAATATCCTCCGTTATATTAAGCGTGACGGGCTTAGAAGGCAGACTTAGTATTGATATTCTTCCACCATTCGTCGCCATCTTAAACCCTTGTTGGATAGCTGCAGGATTACCGCTCATTTCGCAAACAACATCCACCCCATCCGCACTTGTAAGGCCTTTCGTGATTTCCAATGGATCCTGTTTAATTGAATGAATGAGATCTGTCGCACCCATCTTTTTGGCAAGCTGAAGTCGATAATCATTAATATCTAGAGCGATTACTTTATCAGCTCCCGCAGCCTTTGCAACAGCAATCGCCATAAGTCCAATTGGACCACAACCGATTATTGCCACCGTTTTACCCAGCACCTCGCCAGCTAGCACTGAATGGACTGCATTACCCATCGGTTCTTGGATGGTGGCTATATCGAGTGGCATATCACTTGGATTTTTCCATAAATTTTTAGCTGGCAGAGCTATATACTCTGCAAAGCATCCTTGTTTATCAACACCGATAATGTTTGTTTTTTTACAAATATGGAATTGACCGGTTAAGCATTGCCTGCATGTACCGCAAACGATATGTGTTTCGGCAGATACATAATCACCAACTGAAACATTGCTGACCCTTGCTCCTGTCTTGATTACTTCCCCAGCAAATTCGTGCCCAAATACGTATGGTGGACTCACTCTTCCCCGTGACCATTCATCCCAGGTGAAAATATGAATATCCGTTCCGCAGATCGAGGTCATTTTCACCCGAATCAAGACCTCGTCATCACGAATATCCGGTATATCGACAACTTGTAACTGTGCCCCATAACCTCGGTGGTGTTTGACGACGGCTTTCATTTTACCTCTCAACATGTACATTCCCCCTGAAATAGGGCTGCTTTCTCCATATTCCTTAATATGTAACTATATGAAAAATCCGTCACGAAAATACCATAATCGCTTTTCACATTAATAATGATGATTTTTAGGGCATTCGTACATTTTCGTTAAATGGGTCATGTTTCTATAGCATCCTGTCCGCTCTTGAATAAGATATCTTGTACAAACAAAAATTATGAAGGAGTGACTTATATGTCATGTGAAAGCAAACATCATGATCATCATGATAACCGCAATAATAACGACAGAATCGCAGACGATTTTTGTCGTGCGGTGAGGGGCTGTAATAATCGCGACCGGGACCGGGACCGTGACCGCGATCGGGATCGGGATCGGGACCGCGATCGAGACCGCGATCGGGACTGCGATCGGGACCGCGATCGGGATCGGGACCGTCACCATCATCATCATCATCATCACAACAATGAACGTTGTTGTTGTAGAAGAAGGAATCGTTGTTGCTTCGGTTTCGGTGGCGGCTTCTGTGGCGGTTTCGGTGGCCGTTGCGGTTGCGGTTTTTAACCGCAACTTCGGCGGATGCAACAACGGTTTTGTTAGGCTAAGCCAGTCGAAAGTCTCCTAGCATGTGGCACATCTACTGGAGAGCCTAATAATTAACCACAAAAAAGGTTCACCCCATCTTAGGGGTGAACCTTTTAACTTTTTACATAAATTCAGCAACAAGCTTATCAAAGTGTTGTTGATCCAGTGTCAGCTCTGATTTATTCAACGCTTTTTCAGCATACCCTGGCACTAATTCCTGGTACGAAGGGCGTGAAGAGTCTTGATAAATAATCCCTGTCACAAGGCTGTCATGTTGCATCAAAGTCTGCATGGCCTGTTCTTTATTTGATGAATCATAGCCTTCTATCGTGTTCAATTTAGTTAAGTTTTGTTTAAACCAATCATACGTATTGATCTTATTATATGTTACGCAAGGAGAGAAAACATTGATAAAGGAGAACCCTTTATGGTTTATCCCTGCTTCAATGATCGCCGTCAGGTCTTTCAAGTCAGTGGAAAAGCTTTGGGCGACAAACGTTGCACCGGCTGACAATGCTAATTCCATAGGTGAAACAGCTTGTTCTATTGATCCTTCTGGTGTGGATTTGGTTTTAAATCCAGCAGCAGACCTAGGAGAAGTCTGGCCTTTTGTCAATCCATAAATTTGGTTATCCATGACAATATACGTAATGTCGATATTACGGCGGATCGCATGGATGGTGTGTCCCATCCCGATTGCAAAACCATCTCCGTCACCGCCTGAAGCTATAACGGTCAATTCACGGTTGGCCATTTTTACTCCTTGTGCAATTGGCAGTGAGCGGCCATGGATGCCATGGAAACCATAGGACTTGATGTAACCCGATATACGACCTGAACAGCCGATACCGGAAACAACGGCCAAATTCTCCGGCTCCAATCCTACATTGGCTGCCGCACGCTGCATGGCAGCCTGAACGGAGAAATCTCCGCATCCAGGACACCAGTTAGGTTTTACATCATTCCGAAACTCTTTAAACGTTGCCATATTCGAACATCTCCTTGCATTGTGTGTGAATTTCATGCGGGAGGAATGGGTTGCCATCATATTTTAGGATGCTTTTAATTTTATTAACATGTCCAACATTCATCTTGATAATATTAGCCAATTGTCCAGTCGCATTATTTTCAATAACTACTACTTTCTTAGCACTTTGCACCAATGATAGGACTTCATCTGCTGGGAAAGGATGAATCAAACGGATATGCGCATGATTCACTTTCATTCCATCCGTTTCTAACCGGCCGATCGCTTCATCAATCGTCCCGCGTGTTGAGTTAAAGCCGAGAATTAATAAATCCGCTTCTTCATGCGGTGTGTTTTTGTATACTGGTGTTTGGAATGTGTTAGTTAAATTATTCAGCTTACGCATCCGTTTATCCATTTGCAATTTACGATTCAAAGCCGTCTCGGAAGGTCTGCCCGTTTCATCATGTTCAACACCTGTAACGTGGTGAATCCCATTTTTCATACCAGGCACTACACGTGGTGAGACTCCGTCTTCCGTTACTTCATAACGCTTGAAGTAAGATTTATTTTCAGACTCTTCAATTTCAAAGTCAACCAATTTTCCGCGTCTTATCTCCACTTTGCCGTAATCAAGCGGCTGAACCGTCTGTTTACCTAATGATAACTGTAGGTCGGATAAAACGATAACTGGACATTGATATTCCTCTGCAAGGTTGAATGCTTCTGCCGTATCGTAAAAAGCTTCCTCAACAGTACTCGGAGCCATGACGATTTTAGGTATTTCACCATGTGTACCATAGATCATCGCCATTAAATCGGATTGCTCCTGTTTTGTAGGAAGTCCCGTGGATGGACCGCCACGTTGAGTATCGACGATGACAATTGGCGTTTCGGTAATGCCCGCTAAACCAATCGCTTCCATTTTCAAAGAAAGTCCAGGTCCAGCTGAAGCTGTGATGGCACGTACACCGCCATAGTTTGCACCGATTGCCATTGTAGCCGCCGCGATTTCATCTTCAGTCTGTATGACCGTCCCACCAAATTGAGGGAGTTTTTTAATTAAGTATTCCATAATTTCAGAGGCCGGAGTAATCGGGTAAGCTGCCATGAAGCGGCAACCGCCTGCAACTGCGCCTAAAGCGATGGCATCGTTACCAATCATGAACATTCGTTTTTGGCCATCCGCCTTTTCCAGTTCCATTGCTCCCAGTTTTTCGCCAAGCAACACTTCCATTGCCTTATAGCCAGCAGTAATGGCATCCATATTCTTCTTAACGATTTCTTCACCTTTACGGCCGAATATTTCATCAACCACATCGTTGAATACGGATATTTCCATACCTAGAACAGCACATGTCGCGCCGATTGCCACCATATTTTTCATTAATGATGTTCCTAATTCGGCTGCTATTTCCGTAAATGGAACAATATATAATTCTGCCTTTGTATCTTCTGGGCAGACAGGTTTGAATTTTGCATCTGCGATTATGATGCCACCCTCATGTAATTCTTTATAATTGACGTCAATTGTTTCTTGGTCAAAAGCAACTAAGATGTCTAAATCATCAGAGATAGCACGAGTTTCCGTAGTACTTACACGAATTTTGTTATTCGTGTGTCCACCCTTGATTCGGGATGAGAAATGACGGTAGCCATACAAGTAATAACCTAAGCGATTGAGGGCAATACAGAATATTTCTCCTGTACTTTCAATACCTTCACCTTGTTGTCCGCCAACTTTCCATGAAAGTTGATTGATCATGTCTTACACTCCTTTAGGACGTTCGTATATAAATGCATTTAACCGCACCTCTCTTCAGAACATTCAACTATGTATAATTAATCGTTCTATTTTAGGAAAGGTGTACTAAACGCTTTCAATTCTATCGGTTAAATCATTAAATTGCAACCTTTTTGCTTTTATTATTTATATTTTCAGAATATTAATTCGTATCTATATAGTAAGAATTAAAAATCATTTAAGATATTACCTTTTCTTGCGGAAAATTACGGGTAAAATTATCAAAAAGGAGTCCTTTTACAAACTCACTGGAATAAAGCCTGTTCAGTTCATTGATTAAGTTATGATAATCCTTATAAGACATTAAATTTTCTACCATATGATCGATTCCATCGAAGTCCGACCCTAATCCAATTTGTCTTTCCCCTCCTAAACTGCATATATGTTCTATATGTTTCAAGATATCCTTTATCGTAGCCGAACCGCCTTTTGAAAGAAATTGCGGGACAAAGGTTACGCCGATCACCCCACTTTTCTGCAAAAGGGCTTTTATCTGCCCGTCCTTTAAATTTCGTGGATGCGGACAAAGATGATAAGCATTCGAATGGGAGGCAATTGGGAATTCCGCCAACTTTAGGGTGTCCCAAAATCCAGCTTCAGATAAATGGGATAAATCACACCAAATTGACTTCTCATTCAATAGTGCCACCACATCTGTTCCAAACCCTGTCAAGCCGCCCCCTCTTGTTTCTAATGCCCCATCCGCAACCAAATTAGCGTAATTCCAAGTTAGACCTATGGAGGAAACTCCAAGATGAATAAGTGTTTTCAGTTTCAACAAATCATTCCCAATGCAATCGCACCCTTCCAAAGTTAGCATTGCACCTATTTCCTTTTCTTTTAAAGATTGAATGTCTGCCTTGGTCTTTATAAATTTCATTTCCGGCTCTGATAATATCTTTTCATGAAAAATATCCACCATCGCCAAAGCCGCTTGAAACCTCATATCAGGGTGGACTTTTTCAGGAATATATATTGCAAAACATTGGACCTTTCCCCCTTCATCCAATAATCCCCGCTTTGTTATATGCAATTTATCACTATTCGTAAAAGTAATATCCGGATCGATGAACATTTTCATCAGCACATCACAATGTGCATCAAAAATCGCCAATGTAATTCTCCTTCCTGTTTTTTTTTAAGATTATACATTCAATTATAAAGGGACATGGATTTTTCGTCATTTGGATTTCAGGACAAAAAAGAGCCTGCTCGCCTTCCGACAAACAGGGCACCCAAACATGAAATTATCTTGGTTCAATGATTAGTTTTATTGCCGTTCTCTCTTCGCCATCAATAAGTATATCTGTAAAGGCAGGAATACAAATCAAGTCGACTCCACTAGGTGCGACAAACCCTCTCGCGATTGCTACTGCCTTGACGGCTTGATTTAACGCACCTGCACCGATTGCTTGAATTTCGGCTGCTCCTCTTTCCCTGAGCACTCCCGCTAGTGCGCCTGCTACAGAATTAGGATTAGATTTTGCTGAAACTTTTAATATTTCCATTCCTAGTCCTCCTTGTTTTCCCTGCCGATTCTAACTTGGCTCAATAGTTATAACACTTTCCACTGCTACTATATTCATCAAGTAAAACTTGTATGACAAAGAAAACCTGGATTGTCCACCATTTATTAATGAATGGAAAAACGGATGGACAGTTTGACTGTCCATCCGTTTGAATCATTGATAGAATGGATGATCTTCGTTAATCAGTATCCTTTCTATTTTTATTGCCTTACCGGTTTTATCATCAATTTCAAGGAGAACCCCACTTAATAGGGTCCGCCCCTCTTTAGGCACTTCGAAACGAACAGGAAGGCTGGTTAGGAACCGATGGATGACTGCCCCTCTTTCCATACCAAGAATGCCATCATATGGTCCTGTCATGCCTACATCTGATATGTAAGCGGTGCCTGCAGGTAATATACGGTTATCTGCTGTCTGGACGTGCGTGTGTGTACCGACAACGGCTGTAACTTTCCCATCCAGGAACCACCCCATAGCTTGCTTTTCACTTGTAGCTTCTCCATGAAAATCGACAAAGATGATCGGTGTCTTTTTTCGAGCCTCCGCCACGAGTTCTTCCGCCTTTTTGAACGGGCAATCCAAATCAGGCATGAACGTTCTCGCTTGCAAATTGATGATTGCTATTTCATGATCGTTCAATTTTAAAAATTTCATTCCTTCTCCAGGTGCCCCGTCTGGAAAGTTAGCTGGACGGACAAGATATTTCGCTTCATCAATAAAGTTGAAAATATCCCGATTATCCCATGTATGGTTTCCCATGGTCACCGCCTGCGCTCCCCACTCTAAAAAACTGCGGTAAATCTTTTCTGTAATTCCCCGGCCACTTGCTGCATTCTCGCCATTGATGACCGTGATATGCGGACGATACTTTTCTTTTAACTTAGGAAGGTATTCTTGGATCATGTCACGACCAGGAGACCCCACTACATCTCCAATAAATAGCAATTTCATTGTAAAATCCTTTCTAGATTCACCTAATTATATGAATTATTCAAGTATGTATTGTAACATAATTTGGGGTAATTATAGGAATTACGCTTAACGACTACTAACGGAAATAGAAAAAACGAAGTGGTTTGCACCACTTCGTCCTTCATTTACAATTATTTGGCGTATTCGACTGCTCTTGTTTCACGGATGACCGTGACTTTTATATGACCTGGGTAATCGAGCTCTTCTTCAATCCTTTTCCGGATTTCACGTGCGAGTCGATGTGCAGAAAGATCATCGATTTGTTCTGGTTTCACTAGAATCCGCACTTCTCGTCCGGCTTGAATCGCAAAAGATTTCTCCACTCCATCATAGGATTCAGAAATTTCCTCAAGTTTTTCAAGTCTTCTAATGTAATTTTCAAGCGTTTCACTTCTAGCTCCCGGTCTTGCAGCTGATAATGCATCAGCGGCAGCCACAAGCACTGATATGATGGAAGTTGGCTCCGTATCGCCATGATGTGAAGCGATGCTGTTAATGACAGTTGGATGCTCTTTATATTTGGTTGCTAATTCAACGCCAATTTCAACATGACTGCCTTCCACTTCATGATCAATCGCTTTCCCAATATCATGCAATAAACCTGCACGACGGGCAAGAACTTCATCCTCACCAAGCTCAGCGGCCAGTAAACCTGAAAGCTGGGCCACCTCAATTGAATGTTTAAGTACGTTTTGCCCATAACTGGTACGGAACTTCAAACGTCCTAGTATTTTGATGAGATCTGGATGGAGACCGTGAACACCAACTTCAAAAGTTGTTTGTTCACCAATTTCACGAATATGTTCATCTACCTCACGTCTTGCTTTGTCAACCATTTCTTCAATGCGAGCCGGATGGATCCGTCCGTCCTGAACAAGTTTCTCAAGAGCCAAGCGTGCCGTTTCCCGTCTAATTGGATCGAATCCGGATAAAATGACAGCTTCAGGAGTATCATCAATAATAAGGTCAATACCTGTTAGCGTTTCTAACGTCCGGATATTTCGTCCTTCACGTCCGATTATACGTCCTTTCATTTCATCGTTTGGAAGATTTACTACAGAAACGGTGGTTTCTGCAACATGATCAGCCGCACAACGCTGAATGGCAAGAGAAAGGACTTCTTTTGCTTTTTTATCAGCTTCTTCTTTGGCACGGGTATCACTTTCTTTAATCATAAGCGCTACATCGTGAGCCAGCTCGTTTTCCATTCGGTCGATAATGATTGCTTTAGCTTCTTCACGAGTTAAACCGGAAACACGTTCAAGCTCTGTTTGCTGCTTACGAACCGTCTCGTCCACTTTGCTTTCCATCTCTTCAATATGCTGTTGTCTTTGGTTTAGAGAATCTTCTTTTTTCTCCAAAAGGCTCTCACGTTTGTCTAACGTTTCATCCTTGCGGTCCAGATTCTCTTCTCTTTGCAATAACCGATTTTCTTGTTTTTGTAATTCGTTCCTTCTTTCACGGGCTTCCCGATCCGAATCGGCACGAACTTTATGAATTTCATCTTTTGCTTCCAACAAGGCTTCTTTCTTAAGTGCTTCCGCTTCACGTTTTGCATCCTCTAGGATGTGTTCTGCAGAGCCCTTTGCCCCTGCTATTCTACTCTCAAATTTTGATTTGTGAATAAAATAACCAACAACTGCACCGACGATTAGGCCAAGCAAAGTGAAGATGATTGTCATGGGTTCCATCGTTTCACCTCCCCTTGCTATGAACTTTTTACATAAAATGTTGAACTGTCGGCAAGTACATTGCACATAAATTCAATATACAGCACTTAATTTTCAAAATTTTAGTTTGAAAAATTGTAAAATATACATATTAATTGTATAGTTGAGAATTTTTATTGTCAAGCGTTTGTCCCTTTGTATCAATGATTATTCAAGTTTTCTTGATAATAACCATCATAATCTACAGCATTCATTATGGAAGAAGTCTGTAAATCTGATTTCGATGCCCATTAATCCGCTGGAAATTTCGCACTTTTCTCAAAATATACAGAAAAGGCCTAAGCAAACGGAGCTTAGGCCTTTTCCAAATATCATTAATCAAGCAGTTCAAAATGCTCTTCTGGTTCATTTTCTTCTGGCGGTAATTCATGCTCTCCATCGAGATTATAGTGATCTCTGATTTTCCGAGAAATTTCCTGAGCGATATCCTGATTTTCTTTCAAGAACAGCTTCGCATTTTCGCGACCTTGTCCGACACGCTCTTCATTGTATGAATACCACGAGCCGCTTTTAAGGACGATATCAAGATCAGCACCCATATCGATGATTTCACCTTCCTGTGAAATCCCTTGACCGTACATGATGTCAACTTCTGCTTGACGGAATGGTGGGGCAACCTTGTTTTTTACAACTTTGATTTTCGTTTTATTACCGACGATTTCATTACCTTGTTTTAATTGTTCCGCACGGCGCACTTCCAGACGAACAGTTGAATAGAACTTCAATGCCCGGCCACCAGGAGTCGTTTCCGGATTCCCAAACATAACACCGATTTTTTCACGGACTTGGTTAATGAAAATGGCAATGGTATTTGATTTATTAATGGAACCAGACAGTTTTCTAAGTGCCTGAGACATCATCCGGGCTTGAAGACCCATATGGGAATCTCCCATTTCGCCTTCGATTTCAGCTTTAGGAACAAGTGCTGCCACCGAGTCAATGACAATGATATCCACCGCTCCACTTCGAACTAACGCTTCAGCGATCTCTAAGGCTTGTTCACCCGTATCAGGCTGTGAAAGCAGTAACTCATCGATATTCACACCAAGTTTTTCTGAATATGCTGGATCTAAAGCATGCTCGGCATCAATGAATGCAGCCGTGCCGCCAGTCTTTTGTACCTCTGCAATAGCATGTAATGCAACAGTCGTTTTACCGGAGCTTTCAGGTCCATATATCTCAATGACCCGGCCTCTTGGATATCCTCCCACTCCCAATGCTACGTCCAATGCTAATGAACCGCTTGAAATCGTTGAAATCCTACGATCAGACTGTTCCCCAAGTTTCATAATAGAACCTTTACCAAATTGTTTTTCAATTTGTTTTAACGCCATATCTAAAGCCGCTTGACGATCACTCACTCAATTTCCTCCTCTATATTCAAATAATCGGCTGTCCGATTAAAGGTGTACTTACGTTAGCAATTATTTGAGATCAAGGTTTGTACCCTGTCTCAAAACCTATCTTTACTATATACTCTTTTTACTATTTTGCCAAGCAAAAAGTCGAACATTCATTCGTTTTTTTCTTTCGGGATATTCTTTGTGAAAAAGCGTTTTATCTAAAGGAAATCTCCATTTCGTTTCACTTACTCCCTAAAAAAAACAATTTCATTGAATTAACTTTTTTCTTTTTTCCCTATTTTTCAAGAAACAAACTTCTAAAACCAAATAAAAAGCAGAGCTGTAAAAAGCTCTGCTTATAGCGTTTATAAATCCCTTAATAGGTAATGACAGCCGTATTTCACACTCCGAATACGGTTTTGTGCCCTGCTTCCTGAAAGATTCAACTCCCTGAAATGAGTGTTTCCATCCCGATAGGAAATGCCGATAAATACTGTACCTACAGGCTTGCCTTCTTGTTCATCCGGCCCTGCAACGCCCGTAAAGCTTATGCCTACATCCGCATCGAGCTTGTTCCGGACATTAGAGGCCATTTCCATAGCACACTCACCGCTGACCACTCCATACTCGGATATGGTATCATCACTGACGCCGAGGACATTAGCCTTCGCATCATTCGTATAGCAGACAATTCCGCCTTTGAAAACTTTACCGGCGCCTGGGATGGTTGTCAGCTGTTCTTGGAACATCCCTCCGGTCAAGCTTTCAGCTGCCGCAATTGAAAGCTTGCGGATCGTTAATTCTTTTACAAGTTCCTTTATTAGCGAAGTATTATCACTTCCATAATGGAACTTGCCGACCCTGCTAAGAATTTCTTTTTCCGCTTCCAAAATAAGCTCTTCGCATTTTTCTTTAGATGAGTCTTTAGCGGTGATCCTTAACGTCACTTCCCCTTCGGCTGCCAGCGGGGCAATTGTCGGATTCGTTTGATTGACAAGGAGATCTTCAATCACCGTTTCCAGTTCGGCTTCACCTATACCGTAGAACCGAAGAACCTTGGAATCGATCCGTTCATGCTTTTCCAATTTATTCATGATCTTTTCATAACCATAACTTAAAAACATCGGCTCCATTTCACTTGGCGGCCCAGGTAGAAGCATATATGTAATCCCAGATTTGGACAAGACCATTCCCGGTGCCATCCCATGATCGTTTGCCAACACTTCACTGCCTTCTAAGACGAGGGCCTGCTTTTTGTTGTTTTCCGTCATCGGACGTTCCCTTTTTTGGAAGTAGGCTTCAATGGATTGCAATGCTTCATCATTAAAAACGAGCTTTTTCCCTATATGGCGAGCAATCGTTTCTTTCGTTAAATCATCTTTGGTTGGACCAAGTCCACCGGTAAAGACAATCAAATTTGCCCTTGATTCAGCGATTTCTATAGCTTGTTGTAAACGGCGGTCGTTATCCCCGACCACAGTATGGTAAAAAACGTTGATCCCCATTTCCGCAAACTGCTGCGATAAGAATCTTCCATTAGTGTTATTGATTTGCCCTAAAAGAAGCTCTGAGCCCACTGCAATGATTTCTGCATCCATCTTTTCAAAACCACCATTCGTTTTACTTTGAATTAACAAATACTTCTTTGTTTTTTATAAAATAATCCAAACCTGACCAGATTGTAAAGATTAATGCAATCCATAATGCGATATTAGCAAAAGGAAGTGAAATGAGGGCAAATGGAAGGTTATGCAGCAATAAAGCCGATATAGAAACAATTTGTGCCCATGTTTTAATTTTTCCAAGCTGGTTCGCTGCAACCACTTCCCCCGTACCCGCTAACACCAAACGTAATCCGGTGACCGCAAACTCACGACTTATGATCACGATGGCAATCCAAGATTGACCGTACATTAAATCTAGATCAACCAAAACGATTAAGGCAGCCGAAACCAGAAGTTTATCAGCCAATGGATCTAAAAATTTCCCTAAATCAGTAATCATATTATACTTTCTGGCAAAATGGCCATCGATCCAATCCGTAGTGGAAGCGATAATAAAGAGGATGGCTCCAGCCAGATGCGCCACTGGCAAACTGTATTCTCCCCAAGTTAGTGTCCCCCATGAAAAAGGAACGAGCATGATGATTAAAAATACTGGTATTAAACAGATTCTTGCTACTGTAATCTTATTAGGCAGATTCAAAACTTTTACCTCCAAAATTTACGCGTGCCATTTGGGCAATGCGTCTTAGACTAAAATAATGCTTATATGTATAACTTATCTCAAAATCCAATCTTATATGCCGGGTAAACCATTTACTGCAGCCTTACTATTGTATATATAGAGCAAAAATAGTCATCTATAAGATGACTATTCGGCTTTCGTAAATTGTATCGTAACCAATTGCGTATTCACTTCAGTCGGTGAAATGGAATACTCCAGCTTCTCATCATTCACATAAATCTCAGTTTCATATGCCCTGCCTATATTGATGACAGCTTCTTTCTCATTGGTGAAATCAATTTCCTGGCTCTTGTCCTTGTCGATAGTGCCCTGGAAAAGTAACTTACCTTCACCATTTTTTATGCCTACCCATGGTGAGCCTTTGGAGGTCACCTTTAATTTAAAGGTATCGGTATTTTTTAATTCATACGTACTATTTTTACCGCTGGAACTGGTGACGGCAAGGTTTTGCTCTTTCTTTTCATCCTTGACAACTGCATCATCTTCATTCTTCTTATCAGATGAATCTGATTTTTCTTCATTCTGTTTTTGGTCTGCATTCTCTTCTTCTTTGTTAAACTCTTCACTTTTATTGTATCCCACGGCATCGCTCTGTTTTGGGTCCTTTTTGCCATCGTTATCCGGATTACTCATATAATGCAATACAAGCACCCAAATCAATACGGCCACACCAATGACTAAAACGGCAGCCAAAATCTTCGGTAACATTTCTACAACTTTTGAATTTCCTGCCGGTATGGTTTTCCGGGATTGGACCCTTGAAAGCTGTTCTGGCAATTCCTCGCTATAGACCGATGGTATCTCACTCTTATATTGTTCGAAAATCTCTTCTGAATCCAGTCCGACCGCTTCACAATATTGCTTTATGAATGCCCGTACATAGAACTTCCCAGGCATCATGCTGTAATTTCCCTCTTCAATGCCAATGAGGTAACGCTTTTGAATCTTAGTTAATTCCTGCAAATCATCCAAGCTAAGACCTTTGGCTTCCCTAGCTTCCTTTAATCGAATACCTAACTCAGTCAAATAAAACACCTGCCATTTTAAAAGTCAAAGGAACCAAAATCCGACCCCGAAAACTGGTCTTTTTGGTCGACAACTTCATATGTTATTTCTTCTTCAGGATTGTTTCGCAATTCAATAATATAATCAAAGTCTTCAAGAGTATACTCCGTATTTTGGACAAAAACATCCGGATGTTCGATTACTTTGACAGCATCAAGCCTCATAATTTCGCGAATCAACTGCCAATGACGCTCATTTGCACGGCGAGTTGAAACAATCCCATCTAAAATGAACAAATTATCATTATTATATTCATCCTCAATTAGCTGACTGCGGATAGTCTGCTTTAAAAGGGTCGATGACACAAACAACCATCGCTTATTAGCACATACACTCGAGGCTACGATAGATTCCGTTTTCCCGACACGTGGCATCCCTCGTATCCCAATCAATTTATGACCTTCCTGTTTAAATAGCTCGGCCAGGAAATCGACAAGCAAGCCTAGTTCATCACGAACAAACCTAAAAGTGTTTTTCTCATCAGCATCGCGCTGAATATAACGTCCATGCCTGACTGCCAGGCGATCACGCAATTTAGGTTCCCTGAGCTTAATGACCTTTATCGTATCCATCGTACGGAGGATTGACTCGAACCTTTCTATATTACGGCTGTCTTTCGCCAACAAAAGTAACCCCCGCCTGCCTTCATCGACCCCGTTGATGGTGATGATATTAATGGAAAGCATACCCAGAAGGGATGATATATCCCCTAATAAACCAGGACGGTTGACTTGAATTTCATATTCAAAATACCATTCTTTATTATCCACGATAACACTCCTTAAGCCTAAAAGTCTTTACCCTCTCAGGGGCAAAAAACTCATCCATCGGAAATTTCAAGGTCTGAACACTTTAATAGTAATTGTCTAGCTTCTATAATATAGCATTTCGTGATAAGTTAAAAGGAAAAACCCTAGAAAAATATTCATTTTTATATAAGGGGATAAATAGACATCCACTTCAATCCAAAAGGCCCTGTTATTTAATAACAGGGCCTTTTGGATTGATATTTTACTTCGTTCCATTGTTCTCGACTAACCTGACCATGACGCTTGCCATGGCATGCTTTTCTTGATCGTTTGCGACCGACCAAAGATCAGCAAGCACTTTTTCTTGATCATTCTGGGGCTCAACCTGATTAGCCAGGTAATCACCGATTTCGAAAGCCAAGTTGTTAACAGCACTTTCTGACAAACCTTGTTGTTCACCTTGATTTAATCTGTCGCCTAAGAAATTTTTCCATTGATCCCAATTGTCCAGTACAGACATGAATGGTCACCCTTTCCTTCAAAATAGTACATAGATATTTTGTGAAGGAACCGAGAAAATTATACATGTCTAAAAAAAATCATGTGTACCATCCGCCATTTACGCCTAAGATTTGCCCGGTTATATATGACGACTTGTCGGAAAGCAAATAGTATACGGCCTCTGCGACTTCTTTGGAATGCCCCATCCTGCCCATCGGAATATCGCCTTTGATGATTTCCAGGTCTTCCGCACTGAATGATTCGAGCATGGAAGTGGAAATCGCACCGGGGGCAACGGCATTCACCCGGATTCCATTGAGCGATACCTCTTTGCTAAGCGCCTTGATAAAAGCATTTTGACTGCCCTTGACCATAGAATATAACACTTCACAAGATGCACCTGTCTGCCCCCAAATCGATGTGACCGCAACGATGGCAGCCTGTTCTTGGTACATGAGCTTTGGAAGCAGTTCCTTTGTTAAATGGAATGGGCTCGTTACATGCAGTTGGACCATTTCATTAACGATTGTCTCATCCATGTCCGATATAAGCCCATAATAGCTATTGCCACTATTAAGGACGATTGCATGGAGGGCAAAAATATTTTCCGCCAATTTCTTGTATCCATCCGCTGCAGCCAAATCCGCTTGAACCGGAATAAGTTCGACTTGATGAGGCTTCAGCTCTTCAATCAGTTCAAGTATCGCTTCTTCATTGCTGTTATAATGTAAATAAAGTGAGTAATTCTCCTCGGCGAGCTTTATAGCTATTTCCCTGCCGATTCCTCCGCTGGCTCCAGTAATAAGGGCAAAACGTTTCCCCACATTCCCGCCCCCTTTATATTATTTAGGAAGTACCTGGCAGACAGTCATCCGTTGATCGGATATTAAGTCCTTGGCGACCTCCCTGATATCTTCAATCGTTAGTTTTTCCAATACCGATACAACATCGAACAAGTTCATATCATTGAATGCATATCTGGTGAATTGATTCGCTATATATTCCGGCGAATTCAGGGAGCGAAGGAAAGAACCGATTTTTTTCTTGATTGTCCTTTGCAGGCTTTCTTCATTCAGGCCAGTTCCGGCTTTTGATTTTTGCAGGATACCAAATAAAGACTCCCTCAACTCATCAGGTTTGGCACTGTCCCCGCCAATTAACGCAAACCCAAAACCTTGTTCCTGTGTATAATCATAAGAGAAGGTTTGATCGATCAACCCTTCCTCATATAGCTCCTCATGCAAAGGTGAACTCTTGCCAAATAGCATTTCCAAATATATATTGGTCGCCAATTCCCTTTTCAAAAGCTGTAAACCGGATTGGTGCACATTGATGGCCTTGATGCCCAGCATCACTTTTGGTGTCTGGACATTCATTCTTAAGACTTCCTTATCCTTGGCAACGACTTCCGGCTCTTCGTCAAATTTGCGTTCCACTGCAGGTTGTTCGTTGTACCCTTTATTATTTTGATTATCCCTAATCAGTTTCATGGTGCTTTCGACATCTACCGGTCCTACAACGAATAGGAGCATGTTGCTAGGATGGTAAAAAGTATTATAACATTCGTAAAGCATATCCTTCGTAATATCCGCAATAGATTCCACAGTTCCGGCAATATCGATTTTCACTGGGTGTTGATGATACATATTGGCTATCGTCCCGAAATATAATCGCCAGTCTGAATTATCATCATACATATTGATTTCCTGCCCAATGATTCCTTTTTCCTTCTCTACCGTCTTTTCCGAAAAGTAAGGTTCCTGGACAAAGTCAATTAAGGTAGTTAGATTCCTATCGAAATCGGACGTACTGGAAAATAAATAGGCTGTACGGGTAAAAGAAGTAAAAGCATTTGCGGATGCTCCCTGCTTTGAAAATTGCTGAAAAACATCACCATCTTCCTTTTCAAATAGCTTATGTTCAAGGAAATGGGCGATCCCATCAGGTACTTTAGAGAATTCCGTTCCATTCAATGGTTTAAAATGGTTGTCAATTGAACCATAATTAGTCGTGAAAGTCGCAAATGATTTATTGAACCCACTTTTCGGAAGTATATATACTTCTAGACCATTATCCATTTTTTCATGGAAAAGTTCTTCTTTCAATTGAGTGAATGCTATTTTTTCCATTACCCTTGCACCTCCGCTTCCGTTAGGAAATAAATCGTATCAAGCTGAATTTTTTGACCGACTGCAATGATTTCTTCCTTTGTCGTCCGCTCTGTTTTTGCAAACCAATCGTCGAGCGATATATCCTGCCCGGAAACCACATTATGATATAAAATTTCCACAAGACCTCTCGAAACGTCAATGGTTTCAAGGAGTTGGTTCTTAACGACCGCCTTTGTCTGTGCCAGTTCCTCTTCGGAAAAGTTCCCTTGCTTCATTTCCTTCATTTGTGCATGGATGATATCCAATGCCTGCTTGTAGTTGGCATTCTCAATGCCCGCCATGACCATTAAAAGTCCTTTATGACTTTCGAGCCTTGAAGCTGCATAATAAGCAAGGCTGGCTTTCTCCCTGACATTAATGAAAAGTTTCGAATGTGAAAAGCCACCAAAAATCCCATTGAATAGCTGAAGAGCATAATAATCCGGATCACCGTATGCAACTTGGGTTCGATAACCGATATTCAATTTACCTTGTTTCACATCCGAATTTTCGATGATTTCTTTTTCCTTCTCCACTACCTTGCCCGGCTTCCTCTGCAGTCTTACAGGCACTCGTTCTTGCAACGATACATACTTGTCAGCTAAAGCCTCCACTTCCGATTCATCGATGTCACCGATTACATATAAATCGATTTCATCCTCCGTCAGCACTTTTTTATAATAGGCGTAAAGGGATTCCGGAGTTATCGTTTCCAAGTCTTGAAGATTGCCGCTCGCTTCTAGAGCATATGGTTCGTTTTTGCACATTTCCTCTACAAGGCGTGTAGCTGAGTATCGCATCTTGTCATCGGAAATGGATTGAATCCGCTGTTTTAAAGAACGGATTTCATTGGAAACCGTTTTAGAGTCAAAGGCTTCGCCGTTCTTCTTCGGATTAAAGATCACTTCTGATAATAACCCAAAAGCCTTTTCGAGAAGCGGGGTGGAATCACTAAGGAACTTTTCATTGACGATATCGATCGTAAAACTTATGATTTGATATTCTCCTTTTTTAGCAACATCGACATAAAACCCTGCTCCATATAAATCATCAAGATAAGATTGAAGCTCGGGTGTTGTAGGGTATTTACTTGTATTGCTTTGTAACACATATGGCAGTAATGCACGATATGTAACGTCCTCTTTTGTCAACGGGGCCTTCATCTTCAGCACGAGAGTATTCGTTTTATATTTATCCGTCTGGACCACATGAAGCTTGTAGCCGCTTTTTTCCGTAATTGTATCGGAAGCAATAGACATGAATAATCCTCCTCATTATATAAATCACCTTTATTAGCTTATTGTTTGTAGATTGGAACCCTTTTAAACATCTACTTAAAATATACATGTGAAAGGAAAAATCATGCAAGTTACAGCTACTTTTTTTGGTATTTCACCAGCCTCAGCATCACTTATGGCTCAATCTCAAAAGAAAAAACCGGCCAGCAAAGTTTGCTGACCGGTTAAATACTTATCTTTTCCCTTTGATGTATGGCTGTCCGGATGCTTTCGGAGCATCTGCACGTCCAATGAAACCAGTTAGTGCGATGATCGTCAAGATATATGGCATAACTAATAAGAAAACGGATGGTATGTCTTTTATGAAAGGCAGATTGGATCCAACAATACTTAAACTTTGTGCCAAACCAAAGAATAAGGCAGCTCCCATGGCTCCAAGTGGATTCCATTTACCAAAGATCATTGCGGCAATGGCCATGAAACCTTGCCCATTTATTGTCGTATGACTGAAATCATTCGCAAATAAAGTCGCATGGATTGCTCCTCCGATACCAGCAAAAGCTCCTGAAAGAAGGACAGCTTGGTAACGAATCTTCGTTACATTTATGCCCATCGTATCCGAAGCCATCGGATGTTCCCCTACAGCCCGAAGACGAAGTCCGAATGGAGTTTTAAAAATGATATACCAAACGATAATGGCTACGATAATGGCAAGATATGCAATATAGTATCCATTTGAGAAGAAGATTGGACCAATAAAAGGTATATCACTTAACATGGGAATATCTATCCTCGGGAAAGTCTCGGTAATTATATCCGTCTGCCCTTTATCATAAATCTTCTTTACTAGAAATAATGTGAGTCCAACTGCCAATAAGTTAATGGCAACCCCACTTACCGTTTGATCTGCTCGGAATGTTATCGATGCCACTGCATGAAGAGCTGAAAATAGCAAGGAAGCAATCATGGCGACAACAACGGATACCCACGGTGTCCAGACTCCAAATACGTCTGCATACATTAAGTTAAAAACGATTCCTGTGAAAGCCCCAATTACCATTAACCCTTCTAACCCTATATTGATAACACCAGATCGTTCAGAAAACACACCACCAAGCGAAGTGAAAATTAGCGGAGCAGCGTAAGCAATCATGGACGGAATGATGATTTGTAATACTTGATAAAAGTCCACTTATTTCGCCCCCTTCTTAAAGCGTTGCACAATCCAACGAATAAAATAACTTGATGCAACAAAGAATATGATTAATGCTATGACAATATCAACAATTTCACTTGGAATCCCGGTCTCCAATGGCATATTGATTGCCCCTGCTTTAAGTCCACCGAACAAGAAAGCAGCTAACACGACCCCAATCGCTGAGTTTCCTCCTAGTAAGGCAACCGCAATCCCGTCAAAGCCGATTCCTGTGAACCCACCTTTTATTGCCGCATAGCCGAAAGTGCCTAAGCCTTCCATAGCTCCAGCAAGCCCTGCAAACGCACCAGAAATAACCATAGATAGAATAATATTTTTGTTAACGCTCATACCGGAATATTCCGAAGCCTGCTGATTAAATCCAACAGCTTTCAATTCGAAACCGGTTTTTGTTTTTTCCAAGATGAGCCACATGATGAATACGCAAATGATCGCTATAAAGATTCCCCAGTGAAGACGGGAGAAGTCTGTTAAACTCTCAAAAAGTGGAGAACGAAGAGATGCTGTTTCAGCAATCCGTTCAGTTTTGTCTTGGTTATCAGAAATAACATTTTGTATTAAATAATTGGTTACATATAAAGCAGTGTAATTAAGCATGATTGATACAATTACTTCGTGCACACGGAATTTAGCTTTCAAATACCCAGGAATAAAAGCCCATAGAGACCCAGCTACAGCACCAGCAAGCACTGCTAATGGTAAGTGAATGATCTTAGGAAGATCAAAAGCTACACCGACCCAAACCGCTGCAAGCCAACCTACAATTAATTGACCCTCTACTCCAATATTGAACAATCCGGTCCTAAAGGCGAAGGCAACGGCTAAGCCAGCAAGAATATAAGGAATGATCGTCCTTAAGGTTTCTCCAGCATAGTAGGAATCACCTAGGATTCCCTCTAACATTGCTCCATAACCTTTAACCGGGTTATATCCACTGATCAACATGATAATGGCACCGGCGAGCAATCCGAGTATGACAGCAAATAATGGACTCGTTAATTTATAAAAGTATTTAGACATTCTCTCTTTCACCTGCTTCCGAACACTTACTTCCAGCCATTAACAATCCCAATTCCTGTTCTGTTGTTTCTTTAGGATCAACTATTGCAACGATTTCCCCTTCATAAATAACTGCAATTCGATCACTGACATTCATTATTTCATCTAATTCAAAAGATATGAGAAGCACCGCTTTTCCTGCATCACGCTGTTCAATCAATCGACGGTGGATGAACTCGATTGCACCCACATCCAATCCCCGTGTGGGCTGTGCTGCAATTAATAAATCAGGATTCCGGTCGACTTCACGACCGATAATTGCCTTTTGCTGATTTCCGCCTGATAGTGCCCGGGCCGGTGTATATTCATTAGGGGTCCTGACATCATATTCTTTTAGGATAGTACGAGCTTTTTCGAATATTTTTCTCGAATGTAAAATCCCTCCAGTTGAAAAAGGCTCTTGATAATAAGTTTGTAGCACGATATTTTCACCTATGCTGAAATCCAGGACAAGACCATGTTTATGGCGGTCTTCCGGTATATGTCCTACTCCAGATTCGGTGATTTTACGTGGTTTCATATTTTGTATTTGTTTTCCGTTTAATTTTATAGTACCTGAAGCCACTTTCTTCAATCCTGTAAGTGCCTCGATAAGTTCAGATTGTCCGTTCCCATCCACTCCGGCAATTCCGATAATTTCACCGGCACGTACAGATAGGTCAAGGTTATGAACAGCTGAAACACCACGGGAATCCTTCACTTCCAGGTTCTTCACTTCTAAAACGACTTCTTGCGGAATTGCTACCGATTTATCTGTTTTAAAAACTACATCCCGTCCAACCATTAAACTGGCTAGTTCATCAGGATTTGTATCCTTTACGTTCACTGTACCTATACCTTTGCCTTTTCTAATAACCGTGACCCGGTCGCAAACTTCCATAATTTCTTTTAACTTATGTGTAATCAGGATAATCGATTTTCCTTCTTTAATAAGAGCTTTCATAATCGTTATTAATTCTTTTATTTCCTGGGGTGTCAAAACCGCAGTAGGTTCATCGAAAATCAGAATTTCAGCACCACGGTACAAAGTTTTCAAAATCTCTACTCTTTGTTGCATCCCCACCGATATATCTGCAATTTTCGCATCTGGATCTACGCTTAAATGATATCGTTCAGAAAGTTCCCTTACCTCTTCACTCGCTCCCTTTACATTAACTTTCCCATATTTCGATGGTTCTTTTCCAAGAATGATATTTTCGGTAACTGTAAATGGATCAACCAGCATAAAATGCTGATGCACCATCCCAATTCCGAGGTCATTGGCAACATTCGGGCTTGTAATCTGAACAATCTGCTCATTTACTCGGATTTCGCCCTGTTCCGGTTGATATAATCCGAAAAGCACATTCATAAGCGTGGATTTACCAGCTCCATTTTCACCTAACAATGCGTGAATTTCCCCTTTTTTCACTTGAAGGGTTATATTATCATTTGCAATAATACCAGGAAATTCTTTGCGGATATTGAGCATCTCAATTACATGTTCCACGTATAATCAACTCCTATAAAAATGAGGATTCTGATACCTAACTAGGAGATATTGATAGATTCCTAATAGTTCTCATTAATTGGTTTTCTTTTATAAAAAACCAAATGAAAAACTACAAATTCTTTCATAGTCTTTCATTCGGCTTTTTCTTCAGAATGAAAGAGGATTTGAAGACCTTTGACAGGCCTTCTCCTCTCCTTATCATGTTATTCTTGAATTATTTAAATCCTAATTCCTTCAACTCTTTTTCTGTTCCAGGTGTTTTTTGTTCACCAGATTTAATTTTTTCAACATATTCTTCTACCGCTTTTAATGATTCCTTGGTTACATTTTCTTGAGATTCCGAAATCATAATTCCGTTTTCTTCAAGACCATATTCAATTGTTTCTCCACCAGGGAAGTTACCCTCTTTTGTCTTTTTCGCTAAATCTTGAACTGCTACATCCACACGTTTTACCATGGAAGTCAAAGTGACATTGTAGTCCTTGCCATCCACTTTCAATGCGCCTTCTTCTTTTTGGTCACGGTCTACCCCGATAACCCAAATGTCTTTTTTAGGATCTTTTTTCTTCAATTCCTTCGCAGATGTGAAGACGCCGTTTCCAGTTCCGCCAGCTGCTTGGTAAATGATATCAATTCCTGATGAATACATGTTGTTTGCCATTTGTTGTCCTTTTGCCGCATCACCAAACGATCCTGCATACTGTGCTGTAATTTTTGCATCAGGATTAACAGAGAGAACACCAGCTTTAAAGCCTACCTCAAATTTCTTAATTAGTTCAGAATCCACACCACCAATGAAGCCTACTTTATCCGATTTTGTCTGCAAGCCAGCAATAACTCCTACTAGGAATGACCCTTGCTGCTCTTTGAAAACGATGCTTGCTACATTATCTTGTTTAACAACGCTATCAACGATTGCAAATTGAGATTTAGGCCGCTGTGTTGCTACTTCATCAACAGATTCGGCTAATGCATAGCCAATAGCATAGATAAGATTGTAATCTTCTTTAACAAGAGTATTTAGGTTGGTCGTATACTCAGAATCTGATTTTGACTGAAGGTAATTAAAGCCGTCTTTTCCTTTTTCCAATCCATTGTCTTTTCCAAAAGCCTGAAGGCCTTCCCAAGCAGATTGGTTGAAGGATTTGTCATCGATACCACCAATATCGGTTACCATCGATACCGTGAAGTTATCTTTGTTTTTCCCATTTGAAGATTCTTTATCATCATTCTCTGAATTACCACATGCCCCAAGTAGCGTACCGGCTGCAAGAACAAGTGAAAGAGCTAGTCCTAATTTGCGCTTTTTCAATTTTTATCCCCCTAATTTACATAGTTTTTTGAGCAGGAATGTTCTGAAAAGTCATTTATGTTTGCGTTTTCACTTCTCGTTAATTTTTTTTGCTTATGTTTGATTTGAATTTTACTGAATCAAAACAAACGCTTGCATTCACCCGTATGCAGAGTCAACACCTACACACGTTTACGAAGAACATGAAAGCTGAACATATTGGCTTTAAAGTAGTTAACAGAATACAGGATAGGCTGGTCCCAGTCATCCAGATGCATCTGCTTTAAAACGAGTAGTGCGGCTTCTGGAGAGCATTTAAGGATAGGAGAAACTTTCTCATGATATCCAATAGGCTCAATCTCCGCTACGGCATGCGTAATTTTCCGATGCGCATCTCTTTCCAAAATATCAAAAAGAGATTCATCATTCCGGTCAAAATTTTCTGATAGTATAGATTCAGGAATTTTGTCAATGCAGTAGACAACTGGCTCCCCATTCGCTGTCCTTACTCGCTCGATGATGACGATGCGTTCATCTGTTGAACATGAAAACCTGCGTATATCCTCTTCTGTAGGTTCTTGGGCCGTCGAGCTTAAGAAAATCGTACCCGGTTTCATTCCTGCCTCTTCAATCATGTTCGTGACACTTTTTAATTGCTCGATACCTGAAGTGAACCGAGGTTTCGGATTGACGAAAGTCCCAACTCCATGGCGGCGAATGATGATGTTTTCTTCTTCTAAAATTCGCAGCGCTTCTCGAAGTGTCGCCCTACTCACTCCCAATTTTTTTGCAAGATCGAATTCTGAAGGGAATTTTTCATTTTCCTGATAGACTCCTGCTTCAATATCCTGCTTCAGGTAATCAATGACCTGCAAATATAAATGTCGACTATCTGATTTTATTGACATACAGTTTCCCCCAGCTAATTTCTTAAGACATCAGACCTCTGATGTTGAATCATTCCTACTAATCGAAAATAATATAACATTTTTTTTGATATAAATAAATAGTGTTTTACTATTTACTTTAAAAGAATTTAGGAGAAATTACCCTTACATGTGTCTTTCAATCTAGATAAGGCCGCGGAATTTGTACGATTATTCTCCTAAATCGGATAAATTCATTTTAAAAACGCAAAATGAATGCCGCTCTGTTCAAGATGATGTTTTCCTGTATAATAGGATTTATCTTCTTTGAAGGGATGTACACAAGATGTTAAAGATTACAGAATACACGATTGAAAAATTGAATGATCCATTTGGTATTTTGTCCGGGGAACGTTACGAGTTGTTCTTGGATATTGAAGTGCCTGAAGAGGATGAGCTCTTTTCAGAAAATGGTTTATATATCAGGGTGCTTTTTGTTGTGGAAGAACAAATAGGCAAATTGATTAAATATGATATTTTTGAAAAAGGGAACGAAGGCGCACTCGAATTCGATTTAGAAGATGATGAAGAAGCGATGATTACCGACTTCTGCCTTAAACATTTGGACGAGGCGATGAATAATTAAAAAACCGGGCTGCAGCCCGGTTTTTTAATTATGATGAATGTGCTTCATCCTGTTCATCTTTAGTAACCAATACATTTCGTGGTTTACTGCCTTCATAGGGACCGACAATTCCCCTTGCTTCCATTTCATCGATCAATCTTGCTGCCCGGGTATAGCCAATCCGGAAACGGCGCTGCAGCATGGAGACAGATGCAGTCTGCATTTCTACGATCAAGGACACCGCATCCCCGTATAAATTATCTTCGACTTCACCATTAGAAGTTTCTGCAATTTCATCCGGTATCATCTCTTCGTTATATTGTGCTTTTTGCTGTGAAATGACATATGTGACAACTTCCTCGACTTCATTGTCGGATAAAAAGGCCCCTTGAACGCGAACCGGTTTTGATGCTCCTGCAGGCAGGAAGAGCATGTCACCCCGTCCTAACAGTTTTTCGGCTCCGCCCATGTCGAGAATCGTTCTTGAATCGGTCATGGATGAGACACTAAAAGCGATCCGAGATGGGATGTTCGCTTTAATGACCCCTGTAATTACATCTACGGATGGCCGCTGAGTGGCAATTATCAAGTGGATGCCCGCGGCACGTGCCATTTGTGCAAGCCGTGTGATGGCATCCTCTACATCATTTGAGGCGACCATCATCAAATCCGCCAGCTCATCGACAATCACAACGATATAAGGCAAGAGCGGTTGTTTGGCATCTTCTTCAATGTTATACCGGTTAATATAATCATTGTAGCCTTCAATATTACGGGTACCGGAATGAGAAAATAGCTCGTAGCGCCTTTCCATTTCACTGACCACTTTTTGCAAAGCCTGTGCAGCTTTCTTTGGATTGGTCACTACAGGCGCGAGTAAGTGAGGGATTCCATTATATACATTCAACTCCACCATTTTTGGATCGATCATCATCATTTTCACTTCATGCGGTTTAGCGCGCATCAGAATACTCGTGATAATCCCGTTGATACAAACGGATTTCCCGCTGCCGGTGGCACCAGCAACTAGTAAATGCGGCATTTTATTAAGCTCCGCCTTAACCGCTTCACCAGAAATATTCCGTCCTAAGCCTATTTGCAGTTTTGCGTCAGGCTTGTCAACTTCTTTGGCCTCTAAAACTTCCCTTAATGACACCATTGCCACTTCAGAGTTGGGCACTTCTATTCCGATAGCCGATTTCCCGGGAATCGGAGCTTCGATCCTAATATCCTTTGCGGCAAGTGCAAGAGCCAAGTCATCGGATAGGCTGACAATTTTACTTACCTTCACCCCTACATCCGGATGGACTTCATATTTGGTTACGGCTGGGCCTAAATGAACTTGAGTGACCCTCGCTTTCACTCCAAAGCTATGAAAGGTGCGCTCAAGTTTTGCCGCATTCTCATGAATCAATTGGTACTCTCCGCTTTGGTCCGTTTTTTTGGGCTGCACTAACAAAGAAAGAGGGGGTAAAAGATATTCTTTATTCTCCACTTCCGTAAAATTCATAGGCGGAACGGCGTCATCCTGTTCCTCTGCACTTTCGGCTGCAGGTTCCGTAACTACTGGAGTTATTTCGTTTTCGTCGCTATAGGCTTTATCAGCAAAGCTGGAAATGATCCGTTCGGTCGCCAGTTGCTGTGTTTCCTCTTCTTGATGAAGGGGCTGATCGGTTTCCTCCACCGGATCGGTTTCCCGTTTCTTCTTTTTCACGGGATTCTTTTTCTTTTCTTTTTTGTCGTCATTCCACGTTTTCATATCATCTCTGAAAGCAGACCATTGCTTTTTGAAAAAGACGCCAAGACCCCTGAAAAACTTCCCGAGGGTTTCACCTAACGTTTTCCCGGTCAATAGGACGGCACCTACAATGATAAAAAGGAATGAAACGATTTTCGATCCAGCTTCGTCGAATAAAAAGTATGAGGCTGCAAATAATATCGCTCCAATCATACCGCCCCCGAGGTCCTTTGTGCTGGCCTTTCCGGTCACTTCCATCCAGAATAGTTCCCATGTATTCGAAATGACACTTGGCTTCGTAAACGGCCCTCCATCTGCAAGCATGTTAAACAGTGTCACATGACTTAGCAGGAGCATGCTCGCGACAAGAAAATACATCCCGACGAATTGCCGTTTTAACAGGTAAGGGACCTCCCTCTTTATCATCAAATAGAAGCCAGCTGCAATTGCTCCCAACAAAAAGAGGATATACCATTCCCCCATGAAGAAGCGGATCAAAAAGACCGTCCCGTTTCCCACAGCTCCAAGCTTGGCAATGGCAATGATGGCCAAACCTATTATGGTTAGGCCGATCAATTCATATTTAAGCGTTAGTTTTAATTTCTCTGTACTATTCTTTTTTCTGCGTTTCTTTTTTGCCATAATATCACCTGATTCTTCATGAAACTATTCTAACTTTCCTATTCAACATCACTACATGATTTCCCTTCTAGAAACAAACGTTCGCTCCCTGATTATATCAAATATATTTGTACCTGTCCTTGATATATATACCATTTATTATTTAGACGAACATTTTGCCCACATAATGAATAAAGCAGCCAAGCGGCTGCTGATTTTCATTCCAGTATATCATAATTTACCTCAGTTAGTCGTTTTTACTAATGATTCATCTGTTCGAACACATTTATGACAGCCCCCGGCTGGATGTGTACATTCATATAATCTTCAGGATCCGTGCTTACAATTCGATCAATGCGAAACGTGCGGCCTCCGTCATGTTCAACCATTACATGTACACCATTATAGATCATTTCTATTAAATTTGCCGTCTTTTCATGGTGATGAGGGAAAATTATTTCTTCAGGAACGATCGTATAAAGCGTCATTGCAGAAGCCCCTCCTCTTCCCCGGCAATTTTTGGCCTTCTTTCTTCCATGAAGCTATTTAGTTTTCTCATGGCCTGGCCTACTCCTCCTACATCATCGATCATACCGATTTCAACTGCCTCGGCCCCGATTACATTCGTGCCGATATCCCTGGTTAAATTTCCTTTAGCAAACATTAAATCCTTAAAACTTTCTTCCGATACGTTAGAGTGCCGTGTAACAAATTTAATGACTCTTTCCTGCATTTTATCCAAGTATTCAAAGGTTTGAGGCACGCCAATGACTAGCCCTGTCAAACGAATGGGATGAATCGTCATCGTTGCTGTTTCTGCTATATAGCTATGGTCACACGAAACCGCAATCGGCACACCGATTGAGTGACCTCCCCCAAGTACAATCGAGACGGAAGGCTTTGAAAGGGAGGCCAGCATTTCTGCGATGGCTAGTCCCGCTTCGACATCTCCTCCGACTGTATTTAAAATTACAAGCAGCCCCTCTATATTGGGATTTTGTTCAATTGCCACAATTTGCGGAATAACATGTTCATATTTGGTCGTTTTATTTTGAGGCGGCAGCTGCATATGTCCTTCAATTTGTCCAATGATCGTCAAACAATGGATTTTTGAGTCCTGAGATAGTTGCGGAACATTAGTAGCCCCCAGCTGCTGGATCTTTTCGATTAAAGTTGAATTCTTACCTTCCTGTTTGCCTTCATTTTCATTTGGTAATGGTGCATTATTATCCACTATGCCAACCCCTTTCTCTTAAGCCTATAGCTTTATTATGTCTCGAGTCTCGGACTTCATTCTTCAAGATATAAGAGGTTTGACACAGAAAAAAGAACCCCTGACTGTTTAAACCAGGGGTTCCTTACTTAATATTCCATGATTATAGGTAAAATCATTGGGCGGCGTTTCGTTTTCTCATAGAAGAATTGGTTTAACGCATCACGCATTTCCTGCTTCAGCGTGGACCAATCAAAGGGTTGGCGCGACCCATTTTTCTTTACGATCTCACTTACTATTTCAGTTGCTTCCCCAATCATTTTTTCAGATTCGCGAACATATACGAAGCCCCTTGAAATGATTTCAGGTCCTGCTGCAATGCTTTTATCCTGACGGTTCAACGTGACCACTACAATCAAAATGCCATCCTGGGATAACAAGCGACGATCACGAAGAACGATATTACCCACATCTCCAACACCACTGCCATCTATCAGGATATTTCCTGCAGAGACTTTGCCGGAAAGACCCATTTTATTGCCCTTTAGTTCGATGACATCACCTTTTTCGGCAATGATGATGTTTTCACGTTCAATTCCCGCAGCAACCCCAACTTTTTGATGGGCATATAAATGGCGGTATTCCCCATGTACAGGGATCAAGAATTTAGGATTCATCAAATTGATCATCATTTTAAGTTCTTCCTGGCTTCCATGCCCTGTTACGTGCACTTTGTATTTATTTGCAGATACCACTTCAGCACCTACCCTGTAAAGCAAATCGACGGTTTTGGATAAAATAAGTTCGCCGCCCTGTAGGGGTGATGCACTGATCAAAACTGTGTCCCCCTTTTTGATCGTCACCTGCTTGTGGGTCTGTTTTGCCATTTTTTGCAGTGCCGCTATGGGCTCCCCTTGATGACCTGTCGATAACACGACGATTTCACGGTCGTCATACTGGCGAATTTCATTAATCGGGATTATCAGCTCTTCTTCGACCTTTAAGTAGCCAAGGTTCAAGGCTGTTTCATAAACGCGTTGCAGGCTTTTTCCTACAACTGCCACTTTTCTGCGACTTGCAGCCGCTGCATTGAAAACATGTTGAATCCGGTTAATGTTCGAAGCGAAGCACGCTACGATGATCCTTCCGGAGGCTGCATGAAAAACCTCTGTAATATCTTTGGCCACAACTGCTTCTGATGTCGTATAACCTGGCCTCTCGGCACCGGTACTATCCGAAAGCAAGCATAGGACACCTTCTTCACCGATACCAGCCATTTTACCGATTTCCGGTTTATATAAATCAGTTGCTGCTTGATCGAATTTGAAATCCCCAGTATAAACGATTGCACCTTCACGAGTGTGGATCACGACTCCGACGGAATCGGGAATACTATGGTTTGTCCGGAAAAAGGACACAGCCGCTTGAGGGAAACTTAAAAGAGAATCCGAATCGATTTCAGTGAATGTTGCCCTGCCGTTAAAGCCATCTTCCTTTAATTTCGTTTTAATTAAAGCCAGTGTAAGCTTTGTTCCATAAACAGGTGCCGGTAAATATTTTAAGACATAAGCAAGTGCTCCCATATGGTCTTCATGACCATGGGTAATGAATATCCCCTGCACCCTTTCCTTATTATCCATCAAATAAGAAATATCAGGGATGACCGCATCGATTCCGAGCATTTCGTCTTCTGGCAGCATTAACCCTGCATCAAGAAGATAGATGTCCTCGTTCACCTCAACGACGTACATATTTTTACCAAGTTCCCCTTGTCCTCCAAGAGAAATGACTTTTATTCCATTATTTTTATCTTTACCCAATCGAATATCCTCCTTAAAAATTCCCGTTCATAATTTCCCAATGAATTCATTATAACCGATGTTCAAAAAACATGACAACACTTACCATTTTCAGAGGGACATTTTCATATAATTCAAAAAAAACAACCTATTATGTAAGAGATCCTTTGTACTTTTATCCAGTTTCGATCGATAATAAAAAAATTCAAATATTTTCATCTCGAAATCGGAAAGGATATCCCATTCATTTACATATTTATGTAAAAACAAGCCAATCTTCAACGATCAGCTTGTTCCGTGTCTTTTTATTTATTTAATACCTTTGTTAATGCAAGGCGCTCCTGTTCCGTCAATGGCACGATTGGAAGTCTCACCGAGCCAACGTCTATTCCATTTAACTGAAGCGCTGTTTTGACAGGTGCAGGGCTTGGCGCTGCAAACAAACCTTTTATAAGCGGTAACAGTTCCTGGTGCAGCCTCGCTGCCTCTTTCAAATTCCCACTGATGAAGGCCTCCACTATTTTCTGCAACTCATTACCGGCAATATGCGAAGCAACCGAAACTACACCCACACCACCAATAGCCAATACTGGGAGTGTTAATGCGTCGTCCCCACTATATAACGCAAATTCTTCATCCGTGCCGGCTATGATTTGGGTCATAGCGTTTAAATCCCCGCTCGCTTCTTTAACGGCTACGATATTAGGAATTTTTGAAAGGCGGATGATCGTTTCCGGTTCAATGTTAATCGAAGCGCGCCCAGGGATATTATATACCATAACAGGGAGAGTCGTACTAGCAGCAATAGCCTTAAAATGCTGGTATAGACCTTCTTGATTCGTTTTACTATAATACGGGGCCACCAGCATTATCGCATCGGCGCCATTTTGTTCCGCTTTTTTTGTCAACTCGATGGAAGCATACGTATTGTTGCTTCCTGTCCCCATGATGATGGGCACACGTTTTTCTACAACCTTAGAAACATGACGCAATAACGCAATTTTCTCCTCCGAAGATAAAGTTGGAGATTCCCCTGTCGTTCCCGAAAGCACAAGCGAATCGGTTCCATTCTTTAATAAATAATTAACCAATGAAGTCGTCTTTTGAAAATCGACATTTCCCTTGCCATCGAAAGGGGTGACCATTGCGGTTGATACTCTACCAAATATCATAATCTAACACCTCTTTAATTTTTAAAACCTTTATTCATTAAAAAGCCAAATCATTGGACTTCCCTTTCATGCAATTGAAATGCATAGTGCAGGGAATTAACAGCTTCTATTAAATCTTCCTCTTTCACAAGTACCCAAATTGTCGTATGGCTATCCGCAGACTGGAGAATGGCAATTTCCTTTTCGGAAAGCGCTGTGACAATCTTCGCTGCAACGCCTGGCACTCCATTTATACCTGCACCGACTACTGAAACCTTGGCACAATTTCTTTCAATGACCGGTTCATGACCAAGCTCGGCCAAAATCGAGAGGGCATGTTCTGTCATCTCTTCCGAAACGGTATACACTACGCCGCTTGGATATATATTTATAAAGTCCACTGAAATAGAGGCATTGGCCATTGCTTTGAAAACTTCTGCCTGCAGATTATATTGATCTTTTTTCGCACGTACCTTGATTTGAGTGATTTTTGGTACATGGGCAATCCCGGTCACGAGCCTTTCACGTATGTCACTGCCCTGGCTTCCCTTGTTCATGCTTGTAACAAGGGTCCCCAAACCTTCACTGTATGTTGACCTTATCCGAATCGGGACTTTCGCCTGCATTGCAATTTCAACAGCTCGCGGATGAATGACCTTCGCCCCTTGATATGCCATATTGCAAACTTCCGTATATGAAACGATTAATAATGGACGAGCTTGATCGGCAATACGTGGATCTGCCGTCATAATTCCTTCCACATCCGTAAAAATATCGACCCGTTCAGCTTGCAATGCTGCACCTAATGCAGCGGCAGAAGTATCACTTCCACCACGGCCGATGGTCGTGATGTCCCCGTTTTTAGCCGCTCCCTGGAATCCTGCAACAACGACTACATCCTTCACCTCAAGTTCCTTCATGAGACGGTCGCATTTCATTTCGATAATTTTCGCACTTGAATAGTCGGTATTCGTCAAGAATCCCGCTTGAGCTCCAGTATAAGCAACCGCATCAATACCATGTTCCAAGAGCATGTTCGTGAATATGACAGATGATATCGTTTCTCCAACTGACATAAGTAAATCCTGTTCCCGTTTTGAAAGGCTGGCTTTCGCTCCATTTACTAGAGAAAGTAAGGTATCCGTTGCATAAGGATCGCCTTTTCTTCCCATTGCTGAAACCACAACCACCACTTTATAGCCTTCTTTAATCGCATTTTCAATATGCCCCTTGGCAAATAAACGGCTTTCCTCATCGCGAACGGATGTCCCACCGTACTTCTGGACGATAATTTTCATAATATGCACCCCAAATATAAGCCAGCTTCCCAAACCGGGAAGCTGACAAAAACTCTCTATCCTATTGGAATTTAATTTTTTATCTAGTTATTAAAAATAAATTATTACTTAACGGTAACCAAACCTAATTTTAAAAGGCTCTCAGCAATTTGAACGGAATTCCAAGCTGCTCCTTTTAATAGATTATCGGAAACCACCCATAAATGGAAGCCTTTATCTTCATCCAAATCTTTGCGAATCCGACCGACGAATACATCATTCTTGCCGACGGATGAAGCAGGCGTAGGGTAAACTTGTTGCTCGGGTTCATCTTCTAGCACTATTCCAGGTGCCGTTTTCATTAAATCCTTGATTTGAGAAGCCGCTATGCCTTCTTTTTCAACTTCAATGTATACAGATTCCGAATGACCTGTTACAACAGGAAGTCTCACACAAGTTGCAGCCACTGGAAGGTCTTGCATATGCATGATTTTCTTTGTTTCATTAATCATTTTCATCTCTTCGAATGTGTACCCGTTATCTTGGAATTTATCGATTTGGGGAATGACGTTAAATGCGATTTGATAATGCTTTTCGTCCCCTTTTACCGGTAAAATCTTCGGATCTATTTCTTTTTCATCAAGCAAGTCGCGAGCCTGTTCCTTTAATTCATTTATCGCTGCTGCACCTGCACCCGAGACAGCCTGATAGGTTGAAACAACAATTTTTGATAAGCCGTATGTCTTGCGGATCGGTTCTAATGCCACAACCATTTGGATAGTTGAACAATTCGGGTTTGCAATGATCCCATTATGCTGTTTCAAGTCTTCTTCATTTACTTCAGGAACGACTAGCGGAACATTTTCATCCATGCGGAATGCGCTCGTATTATCCACTACTATCGCACCGCGTTTCACTGCTTCTGGAGCCAATTCCTTAGACACGCTTCCTCCAGCACTGAATAAAGCGATATCTATGCCTTCAAAGCTTTCAGGTTTTGCTTCCTGCACTTCGATTTCCTCGCCCTTAAACGTAAGTTTGATTCCAGCGGAACGAGCCGATGATAAAAAGATGATTTTCTTTATCGGTAAGTCCCTTTGTTCGAGTGTTGAAATCATTTGTTGTCCTACCGCTCCAGTTGCTCCCACAACTGCAATACGCAATCCCTGTGTCTCAGTCATTTATCCATACTCCTTTTCTATCTCTTAAATTAATTATTTACTGGATTTACTGCTTCTTGTTCAGAATATCATTTATTTTATCACATTAACATTCCAAAGGGTCGCACTTTAACAAAATATTCTGGTAGTGGAGTGGTTTTTCATAACTTCAACCTACAAATTTATGCATATATGTTAGTCGTTAGAATGCGGGATGGAGGCAGAAATACTTGTTCAGACTAAATCATCCTTGAACCTTTCGACGATGACAGGTTGAATCTGTTCCCTTTCCAGTGCAGCTATGATCGTATCCCTTATCATGCTCATTCTTGCAACCATGGAACTTGGTTTGCCTGTGGGATTATCCTGGCCATATGGAACGAAATAAATATCTTTTGCTGCCATCAGCCTCATTAGATTGACACCATTTAACCCAAGTGCATCATTCGTTGAAATCGCGACCACGACCGGACGGTGATTTCTCATCGTCGCTTTTGCCGCCATAAGTACTGGCGAATCGGTAAGAGCATTTGCCATCTTACTCATTGAGTTACCCGTTAAAGGAGCGATCACCATGCAATCAAGTGGCAATTTAGGTCCTAAAGGCTCTGCTTTGACGATTGTATCAACGACATGATTCCCCGTCAATTTTTCTATTCTTTCGACCCAATCCTCGCCCTTTCCAAAACGGGTTTCCGTGTTTTGAACTGTCGATGTTACGATGGGAATGACTTCCGCCCCTTCATCTACAAGTTTTTCTATTTCCGGGAACACTTCATCATATGTGCAATGTGATCCTGTTAATCCGAAACCAATCCGTTTACCTTTGAGACTCATATCTTTTTCCCCTTCCTTTTCGTGAACTCGCCTTGTATCAATAGTCCCAGTGCATTCGCTAATATCTGACCAGCTGTTTTCGGGGCAACTATTCCCGGCAGGCTTGGTGCCAATAGCGCCTTAATTCCCCTTTTTTCAGCGTAACGAAAATCAGTCCCCCCCGGTTTTGAAGCAAGGTCGATGATTAATGTATGAACGGGCATTTTAGCTATAACTTGTGCGGTAATTATCGGAAAAGGAATCGTATTGATACATATATCAACATTTTTCATTTCAGCAGCAAGATCATTTAAATGAAAAGGGGCTAATGCCATTTCACTGATCCTCGCAATATCTTCGCTTTTTCTTGCCCCCACCTTCACTTTTGCTCCCAGTGCCTGGAATGACCGGGCTACACTCATACCGACCCTTCCCAGTCCGAGAACGGCTACATTCGATCCATGGATCGTAAAATCCGTATGTTGAATGGCCATCATGATCGTACCCTCAACAGTTGGAATCGAATTATAAATAGCCACATCATCACGTTCGAACAATAGTACAAGTTTGCGATCCACTTTCTTGAATATCCCATCGAGGTAATCGTTACTGATTCCTGCATAAAAAGTGCAATGTGCCGGGGTCTTTTTTATCATTTCTTCAGTTAAAACAACTTCTTCACTGGAAAAAATCGTTTCTACTTTCCCATTTGAATCGGTGCCCCGGACAGGTAGGATAACTGAATCTATTTCCTTGAAATTTATATCCTCCATTTTTTCCTTAACCGCTCCGGTAAAAGCATGGTCGAGCTGTTCAAAACCTACCAATAATAGCTTTGCATCAAGCTCTGTCAGTTTACGGACAACTTCAAGCTGACGCGCATCTCCACCAATTACAGCGATTTGCATGCCTGTGAGCATTAAAACCGTCACCTTCTTTATATAAAAGATCCTAAACATTCCTTGCCCTGTGATACAATCCCTTCAGTAAACAATTCGTTTTTTGCTACAATCTCTAGTTACCCTGCCATCTTATGTTTTTAGTTAAAAAACGGTGATAAGAAATCAAAAAACGCCTTAGCTATTGCCAGCTAAGGCGTTTTCGGATTGCATTTCGTGAAATTCCAAGGAGTAGGCGCGAGCATCATCATCCATCCATTTGCTCTCCGTCTTTATTTGAAAGTCCTTCTTGAAAATCAATGATGACCATATCCGCAC
>NZ_JBHVQU010000020.1:0-45213 GCF_042886655.1 Peribacillus sp. NPDC058002
CAGCCCTGAAAAAGGAATTTCAGGGCATCGTCGGCTTGGACAATGAGTTTCAAGGAGCCGGTGCCGCTGCCATCAAAAGCTTCTATGAAGCGCAAATCGAGGTGGCGGACGCCTGGATGGAACTATTCACGACCCAAATCAGTTTTTTGGAAGGCATTCCGGCCAGTATGGAAGAGGCGGACCTCTCCGGAAATACGGTGGTCGAGGTTCCCTTTTTAGATGGGGAAGTCTCGAACGGCATCAACCAAGCGAAGTCGCTTGTCGATGAACAAGCGAACGATCTTCAAAGAATCCTCGGCAGCATTGACGATATCCTGCCTCTTGATAGGTTCGACCAAAAGGACTTTAATGAAAAAATCACGCTGGCCGGACAAAGGCTGGATGATACCGTGACAAAGGTCGAGAATGTCGACCGGCAATTGGTCGAGGAATATGATGTGTCCGTCGGGCAGGAAAACGTCGCCGTTAGCCTCTTCCGCGCCTTGCTTGATGCCACCAGACAGGACGGCAACGTTTCGCCGCTGACGTTCAACCAATCGGCATTCAAGAATAGTGGCGTCTATCAAGTGAAGGATGAGGTCGCCGGTCAGATGAAAGACTATCAGACCTTCAAAAAGCAGCAAGCCGAAGCCCGAAAAATCGAACAAGAAATGGAAGAACTCGAAAACCGCCCATGGTACGAAAAAGCCTGGGATACGACAAAAACCTTTACAGGGGAATTCACGGGATATTATGATTCAATCAGGGCCTCAACCGGAGTCGATCCAGTAACCGGACGCAAGCTGTCCGATGCCGAACGAATCGCAGCCTGCGCCATGGCAGCAGCTGGATTCATCCCCGTCGTCGGCTGGGCCGGCCGGGCCATCAAAGGCGGCAGCGCCATCTACAAAACCGCCAAAGGACTCAACGCAGCAGACCACGCGCTCGATGCCTATAAAACGACAAAAGGCTTTAGCCTCCTACAGAAAACCGAATACGGGATATACGGACTCCTCGCCGCCAACGGCCTCTTTGAGGGAGTCACCGGCAAAGACATGTTCGGCAACCAGCTGACCGAGGAACAGCGCCAGAACGGCCTGTTGATGGCACTTGGAATTGGCGGTGTGGCTGGTGCGGCTAAGTATGTGGATAGTCGACAGCTTAAAAATGTTAGTGAACAAACAACTAATGGTAGAAAAGTTAAAACCCAATTTGACTCAAAAAAATTAAAGGACCTACAAGGCTTTAATAGTAAAATAGATGATGTACTCAAAAATGTGGGCATGTCCTCATCAGAGTTTAAAGAATTAAAATTAAAATCGCATGATGAGTTAACGGATTTGGAAGTAGAAAAATTAAAAACAATTAGAGAAGCTGTTCCACCTATTACAAGGACAACTATTTTACAGAAAACCATTCCTGGGCAGGATATAGAAAAATACTTAGATGGCACATATTCTGAAATTGGAGGCTACGTTGCAAAAGCCGAAGATGTACATGATATAAAACTTTATGACGATTTCGTTGAAAGTTTGAGGCTAGATTATACGGATTGGAATGGGAAAAGACCATTTCCAGATGGAGGAAGTACCTACGGTGTTATAAAATTTAAGACAGATGAAGTGGATTCAATTTTTGTTCCATATGGTGAGAAATTTGATGGAATAAACACAGATGGACCCCCTTGTACACTAAATGGCTTCACAGGATCTAGAAATGATAGAGTTGTACCGGAATTTAAGTTTGATGGTAGATACTTACCTGAAAATGGAGCAGAACTATATAAGGTTGAAAATGGGCAAGAAGTATTGGTTGGAAGATATCATGCGGATTATAAAAGATTTATAGATATAACAAAAATGTAGATTTAGATGGAGGAAACTATGATAAGAAAAGGTAAGTATGCAATGTATAATGGTGACGAGTATAGCTTTAGGCTACTGGAAGATAAATCAATAAGATTAATAAGTAATAAACAATCTGACCTATCTCATGGTTTTAAACATTTAGATGAGAATATTTATATAAAAAATGTTTCTGTAGAAGAAGTAGAAAATTTATTTAAGATAAATTCAAAGGCAAAATATAAAGGTGAGTTATTTTCTGTGTCTGAAGATGGAAAAACAGGTAAAGTGCTGTTGGATACAACCAACACTGAACTTGCAAAGAAAATGGAATTTGAAAGAACAGATAAATATATGTATTCCAAATATGTAGACTGGGATGAAGTTGAGATAATTGAGGAGAGGAAGCCCTATTCATTAGATTAACTTATTCGCTTCAACCGCCTATAATATTTATTGAGCTGTTCCCCTAATATGCACAATAGAAAAAGCCCCTTATAAGGGGCTTTTTTATATCTTATAACTTATATAATTTATTTTTTTATCCACTTTGCAACCAGCTAACCGAGGAACAGCGCCAGAACGGCCTGTTGATGGCACTCGGAATCGGCGGTGTGGCTGGTGCGGCTAAGGTCAGGAGGGGGAATTCAATATGAACTTCCTTTACCTGTAGAATGGCTTAAAGGATTAGGGATGTTAAAAGAAATTAAGTAATTACTTCAAAGATATATTTTTCTAATTATTTAAATTAAAGGAGAATAAACAAATGAAACAATTGGAAGCAAAAGAAATAATCGAGCAAGAGAAATTAAAACGTTACAATTGGTTTAATGAACATCCACAAAGAGAAAATGAGGTAGGAATTACAGTTGATGGTGATCAATGGGCAGTTTATGTAACTGATGAAAGGGCTAGTGTGGTTACAGGTTCTATTACAAAATTTAATAATGAAAGTGATGCTTTAGACAACTTTATAAAAAGATTAAGAACAGAAAAATTATTGTTTTAGTCTCCAAAAATAAGTAATGAAGCGTTTAAGATGAGGTTACCTAGTGCCGATTATAACCATCTCTCAAACCTAAAACACCAACCAAGCACATTTAAATTAATCAAGGAGTACTGAAGGTGACAAAATAGTACTTAAATAAAAAGTAGGTGGAATCAATGGCAGGCAGAAGAATGGTAGACAGATGGGAAGACGATAGTAAAAGTTTTTTGAGATTTAATCTAAAACAAAGAGTGTTACCAAGTCTGTATGGCGGTATTATCGGAGACATGCTTGGTGTCCCAGTTGAATTTTAAAAAAGAGGCATCTGAAGAAAGTGAAACTGGAAAAGTATTGTTGGATACAACAAACACTGAACTTGCTAAAAAGATGGGGGTTGAACGAACCGATAAATATATGTACTCCAAATCCGTGGAATGGGATGAAGTGGAGATAATCGAGGAGAGGAATCCCTATTCATTAGATTAATTTCCTCATTTAAAGCGCCTTTAAAGTCCATTAGTTCTTTACATAAAGTAAAAGTGATTATTCGTTCGAAAAGCGGGTATAAAGTATTGAGCGGTCTTACATTTAATATCTAGCACTAAGTTTTCTTTATGTTGAATAAGGAGAATTTGGTGGGAGGTGATTAAATGAGGAAAGCCTATGGTATAAAAAGTTTAATAATTTACCTTGAGTCGGTAAATTATCCAATTACCGAAGAGGAAATCAATGATCTAATATTAAATAAAAAGATACCCCATCTCAGACCCATCGATAATTTGCTGATTTTTAATTTAGATCATATTGATGGCTGGCTTAGTGATCAGCAATTCAAACCTTAGTTAATTGAAGCCCTGCTTTAAGTGGGGCTTTGATGAATATGTTGTACAAAATGAAAAGCTAGCCAAGGTGTTTCTTGAAAACCTTGGCTACTTTTTGGTTATCTCTTCATTTTCGAAAAAAGAGGTTCCTGCATATTGGTGGCAAACTAATTGTATAAGGAATTTAAAGGCAGCGAATCAGCCCCAATTGATTTAGTAATGACAGTATTCTTCCGTTACAATATCGGCGAAGGTACCTGAATTATAACAGCTTAAGCAGAGCCTGTGCACCTGTCAGGATAAGCCCTATTATAAAACCACAGACCGCTCCGTTCACACGAATCCATTGTAAGTCTTTTCCTACACCATTTTCCATCATATCAATCAGTGTTTCATTGTCTAGCTTATCTAAATTTTCCTGTACAAGCTTACCGATCTGCGTATGATTTTTTTCAATGAGAACAGTAATTTGTTTCTGTATCCATTGATCGATGTTCGTGCTATTCTCTTTTATGTTGTCCAGTACGTGCTGAATCATTGGAGTCAGGTAAGTATCCATGAAGTGTTCACCTTCTACGAAATCTAACGCATCTTGTTGAATTTGTTGTAGACTTCCCATTATTGTCGCTTCAGGTTCCCATTTTGTCAGAAGTTGTTTTTTCCATTTTTCAACTCCTTCTAACAGTTCCCGGTTATGGTTAATGCCTTGTATCTCATTTCGGATATATAAGATTAAAGCCTCTCTATTTGGTTCTTTCTCGTTTTGTAAATTATTTACGACACTTAACAAAAGGTTTTGTATGATATTCCCAAGTTTCTCTTCGTTAAGCAGACTTTGAATGGATTTGACCGCAAACTGAAGCATGCCATCCAGTTCAATCTTGCTTAGTACATCCATGGAAACAGTGCCAAGTCGACGGCTGGTTTGTTTTTTCCTTAACCAATCTTCCGCTTTTTTCAAAACATGATCCAGAGCCTTCTTATCGAATTGTTCATTAAGTAACTCTGAACTTACTAGATGAAGAATCTTGCCCATGTCTATGTTAGAAAGTGATGATTCAATTTTTTTTGCAACGAAAGGTGTAATCTTTTCTATATCTATATAACAAATCAATTGCTTGATAAGTTTAATCAGGACTTTTCTAAAAGTATCACTTTGTACCTCTTTTACTAAAATGGGAATCAATTTTTCTGTAAAAGGAACATGTTTTACTTTGTCTTGAATACTTTCCTTAGAAAGCCAGTCATTTTTTAGCATCGAAACAAGTGCATTTGTCATTCTTTTACGATTGTTGGGCAAAAGCGCTGTATGGGGGATCGGTAATCCAAGGGGGTGCCTGAATAATGCAGTGACTGCAAACCAATCTGCCAGACCACCAACTAATCCTGCCTCAAACCCTCCATGTAATAAATCCAGTGGCAACGTACCTTGAAATGGAGTGGTTGCAATATAACCCGCTCCCATGATCATTAATGAATATTTAGCAATTTTTCTTGAAGATTTTATTTTTGGTGACATTATATTCCTCATCCTTAAAATGATATCAATTACTATAACCCGAATCATTAGCAAATTCCATAACTTACTTTTATCTAGTAGTATAGCAGGTAGTTCAAAAAAATACTCCCAACAAGGGCAATCAGTTCATCTATCGGGAAATGGGAAATCGCCCTTTAAATATGAAAGATTAAAATATTCCGTAAGAATCGAACCCACAATCATTGATATTTTCCTTTGAATTTCAAAGGCGGGGATGGTTGATACACATAAAAAAAGCCGATTATTCAATCGGCTTTTTTTATTCATCCAACAATATTATGATACGTCTGTTTTTATCGAATTATTTGTCCCTGCATTTTTTTTATCTTTCATGCGACTGAAAATAAAGGCCAGAACGGAACCTGATATATTATGCCAAACACTGAAAATGGCACTAGGTACAGCGGCCAAAGGCGAGAAGTGGGCAGTTGCTATAGCTACACCTAAACCGGAATTCTGCATACCAACCTCCATGGCAACAGCTTTCTGTTTAGCTAAATCCATCCCGCATAATCGAGCAAAGAAAAAGCCGAGAAGAAAACCAAGAACATTATGAAGAACGACAACCGCAAAAATAAGCAAACCTGTTTTAGCCAGCTGAGCTTGGCTGCCAGCCACTACGGCAGATACGATCAGAACGATAGAAATGACAGATACTAGAGGAAGAGCCTTTGCCCCAGCTTCTGCCTGTTTACCGAAAAACTTTTTAACGATGAATCCAAGCAACAAAGGGATGATTACCACTTGAATGATGGAGATGAATAATGATCCAATACTGATATCGACCCATTTACTTGCCAAGAGCAAAATAAGCAGGGGGGTTACGATAGGCGCTAGAATAGTGGAAACAGAAGCAATGGCAACTGCAAGCGCAACATTTCCTCTCGCAAGAAACACCATGACATTGGATGCTGTTCCACTAGGGCAGCATCCAACCAAAATAACCCCAACGGCCACTTCTTTCGGTAAATCGAACCCTATTGCTAATGCAAATGCCAGTAATGGCATAATGATAAAATGTCCTGCTACCCCTAATGCCACTTCTTTTGGACGCCGGAAAACTTCTCTAAAATCCGATGCTGATAGTGTAAGTCCCATGCCAAACATGACAATTCCTAATAATGGAACAATATAGGCTCCAATCCATTTAAAATGATCAGGCAAGATATAAGCGATAATGGCAAATATAATGACCCAAATGGTAAACGTTTTACCAGCAAAAGTGCTGATTTTCTCTACTACTCCCATAGTGACCCTCCTAGATGTTTTAAAATAAAACAATTATAGTTTATATTCAGAATATTTTAAACCTTTTTTTTAAATCCCTTGTGGGTATTTTCATTATGGACAGTCATATTTAAAACGATGATTTTTGGAACTATAATTCTCTTCCGCTGAAATAGTATGAATATGACATTTACTATAGAAATAGGGACCTCTGTCCGATTTTTTACTTTATCCTTTAATAAAAAATAAGAGGGTGCTGTATATTAGTGGCAAACTAGTCAATAAGGAACTGGAGATTGAATTAGTATTTGTTGTTTTACAGGATCAATTATTGCTATTGTAAGTTTATAAAAGAAGTGGAGATGTGATTTCTTTGATACATATATTAATCGCGGATGATGATCGGCATATTCGGGAGTTGCTTAAATTTCACTTGGAAAAGGAAGGATACATGGTATCGGAAGCAAAGGACGGGAATGAGGCTTCCTTGATACTAGAGAAGGAACGGATCCATCTGGCGGTTGTCGATATTATGATGCCGTTTAAAAACGGACTGGATCTTTGTAAGGAAATCCGGGATCAATATGATCTGCCGGTCATTTTATTGACAGCTAAAGATCAACTTATCGATAAGGAAAAGGGGTATTTTGCGGGTACGGATGATTACCTCGTGAAGCCATTCGAGCCACGGGAACTTCTATTCCGGATAAAAGCGCTATTGCGAAGGTACCGTATGGTGAATTCTGAATCAATCTCATTGAATCAAACGGTCATTGACCGTAAAAGTTATGAAGTTCGAATAATGGGGAATACGCTGCTCCTGCCGCTTAAGGAATTCGAGCTGCTAGCTCAGCTGGGGAGCTTTCCTGATCAAGTCTTTACGCGTGAGCAGCTTATTGAATTGGTATGGGGTGCTGATTTTGAAGGGGATGATCGGACGGTCGATGTCCATATTAAACGGTTAAGAGAACGATTTGCGGGGCGGACCGATGATTTTGTTATAACGACTGTCCGTGGCTTAGGTTATAAACTGGAGGTCAACAAGAAGTGAAAACACTTTATTTCAGGATAGTTATTCAAACCATTTTAATCATGGTGCTTGCCAGTGTCATCGCTTTTTTAATTTCCAATGTTTATTATCATCAGGTTCAAAAACCCAACAATGGTGAGAAAATAAAGAAAGTCGCAAATGATATCGTCTCCTTATATGAGGAAAATCCTGATCAGGATATTGATGCGTATTTAAATCATATTGCAGGATTGCACTATCAAATGTATCTATTTAATGAGCAAGGTGAAGGAACTTTATACGGTGAGCCGTTTCGGGAAACGGCATTGGATCCAGACACGATTTCTGCAGTTTTGAACGGGAAGACCTATCAAGGGATCGCCCATTATAATAATGGTTTATTTATTACCGGATTTTTTGAAGATGTATTGATTAATAGCATTGGGGTCCCGATGGACGTCAATGGTGAAAAACACGCATTGTTTGTAAGGCCGAATATAGAGCTGCAGTTTGGTGAATTCCGCTTTTTCCTTGCAGTTTTGCTTGTACTCACGCTCCTTCTCAGCTTTTTATTTGTAATCATTAACACGCGTTTCATCGTTAAGCCGATTACGAAATTAACGGAAGCTACAAAAAGAATCGCAGATGGGGATTATAGTAGTGAATTGAATGTCAGCCGAAGCGATGAGATAGGGGTTTTGGCACAGCATTTCTCGAAAATGACTCATAGTATCCAACGGTTGGATGATATGAGGCAGGAGTTCGTATCGAATGTATCCCATGAAATTCAATCTCCGCTTGCATCCATCCAAGGTTTTTCCCAAACACTTCAATCGGAGGAATTAACAAAAGAACAAAGAAATCAGTACTTGTCCATTATTGAAAAAGAAAGCAGGCGCATGTCGTTGTTAAGCAAACAGCTGCTCATGCTTGCTTCGTTGGATAAAGTGGATGATCCGTTGCAACAGTCCCAATTCGATTTAGCGCAACAAATACGGCAAGTGTTGTTCATGCTGGAATGGAATTGGCGGGAAAAAGATATGGTGATCGAAATGGATTTGCCTTCAACCTCCATTTCTGCAGATGAGAAACTTTTAAATCAAGTATGGACGAATTTGATAACCAATAGCATTAAATACTCGGAAAGCGGCAGTTCGATCAATATTCTGATTAAAAAAATAGGCAGTGCTGTTGAAGTGATGATTGCGGATACGGGTATGGGAATTCCGGAAGAAGACCTCCCTTATATCTTTGATCGGTTTTATAAAGTCGACAAAGTGAGGAACAGGAGTGAAACAGGAAGCGGATTAGGTCTTTCGATTACAAAGAAGACGGTTGAACTTCATGGGGGAACGATTGAAGTTCAAAGCGAACTCGGTAAAGGGACCACTTTTTATATACGGTTGCCCCTTATGTAATCAGTTGTTCATCTTCCATTCATATTGATTGTTTACAATCAGGTCATACCGAATCAAGTAGGACTTGATCGGTAAACAGAAGGAATGGGAGATGAAATAATGTTTTTGGCAATACGTGAACTAAAGCATTCAAAGTTACGTTATCTGCTGATTGGACTGATCATGGTGTTGGTCGCTTTGCTTGTCTTTATCATTTCAGGATTAGCTAATGGACTCTCTTCGGATAATGCTTCATCCATACAAAACATGAAGGCCGACTATTTCGTAATGGAGCATGACTCCAAAAATAAATTGAATCGATCGATCATATCCATGGAGAAGCTGGATGAAATCCGGGCTTCGGCGGATGTTAAAGCAGCCGAAGGTCTGGGGCAAATGATGATCACATTGAATAAAATCGGCTCATCGGAGAAAACGGATGTCACCATTTTTGCGACCGATGCCAGTGGCATTTTAGCACCGAAGGTCATTGAAGGAACGAACTATGACATTGAGAAACAAGGTGAAGTAGTAGCAGATCGTTCTTTAAAAGAAGTGGGGTATAAATTGGGTGATTCACTTAAAGATGACTTATCAGGTAAGGTTTTCACCATTGTTGGATTTACTGAAAAGCAGTCTTACAGCCACTCACCGGTAGTTTACATGAATGTTAAGGGGTGGCAGGAGATTAATCCTGCATTAAAAAATCAAGAGAAAGATTCAATCAGCACAATAGCCGTGCAAATGGATTCGAAGGCAGAAGAAAATGTACGTGAATCATTGCCTGAAGGACTAACGCTCATTTCAAAAGAAGAATCACTTCAGAGTATACCAGGATACAAAGAGGAACAGGGTACGTTGACGATGATGATTGCCTTCTTGTTTGTCATCGCAGCTTTCGTTTTGGCGGTATTCTTTTATGTGATTACCTTGCAGAAGACGAATCAATTTGGAGTCCTTAAAGCACTTGGGGCCAATACGGGCTACCTGGCAAAAAGTATTGTTGGTCAAGTAATGCTGCTTGCCGTGACATGCATAGCCATCAGTGCTGCCCTGACATATGGAGTCACGTTAATCATGCCAGAAGGAATGCCATTTGAATTGAGTACCGATTTGGTCGTTAAATATTCCGTGTTACTTTTGGTTGTATCCGTATTAGGTTCACTGCTATCACTATACCGAGTAGCGAAGATAGATGCGATTGAAGCGATAGGGAGGGTATCATGATGGGGGATAAACTATTATTTGAAAACGTCAGTAAGATTTATGGGGAAGGCGATAATAAGGTGACAGCCCTTGATAATATTTCCCTGAATGTGAGGGCGGGGGAGTTCGTCGCCATCGTGGGTCCTTCAGGTTCAGGAAAAAGTACTTTTCTTTCGATAGCAGGTGCCTTACTATCTCCGAGCAAAGGCCGCTTACTGCTGAATGATGAGGATATTACAACTCTATCCCCAAAAGAATTGACTAGAGTGCGCCTTGAAAAGATCGGGTTTGTATTCCAATCATCGAATCTTGTGCCATATCTCACCGTACGGGATCAGCTTTTGCTACTTTCTGAACTGATTGGCAAGCGGGATAAAAAAACCATGAAAAAAGCGGAAGAATTGCTTGGCCACCTTGGACTTGGACATCGGGCAGATCACTTGCCGGAAGCACTGTCGGGCGGTGAGCGGCAGCGTGTAGCCATCGCCCGTTCGCTGATGAATGACCCAGAAATCATTTTAGCGGATGAACCAACTGCAAGTCTTGATTCCAAAAGAGGCAGGGATGTTGTTGAAATGCTTGCACATGAGGTGAAGTCAAGAAATAAAGCGGCCATCATGGTAACGCACGATGAAAGAATGTTGGATTTATGTGATCGAGTGGTCAATATTACGGATGGCAAGGTTTTTGGATGAAGCTATAAAACACACTCTCATGAGCTGATCATTAAATAGTCGCCGCCTTTCCAAATGAGAGGCGGCAGAAATCGCTTGGATTGGAACCTGGTCAATCGGGCCTGCAATCATGTATAATATTTTGCTTGTATCCAGAGTTATCTTCTGCTTGATCATATTTTTTTATCTTTAAGAACAAACAGTGATAGGTTGCTTTCACACCTAATTCATTTCGATATTCTTTGTCGTATATGTTGATTAACTCTCGAAAAAAGGAAGGGCGCTGGCAGTAGTTTTCTTTGTTGCTGTTAGCCGCACCAATCTTTTTAATTGAAGTGAAAAATTCACGTACTGTCTGAAAGTACTCCAGTTCAAACTCTTCCATTTTTGTTATCTCGATTGGAACTGCTGTTGAAAAAGAGATTGCTTCTTCACAAACTTTGGATAATTCTTCTAGAGAATAAAACACTTGACCTGGTGAACTATCAATGGCTAGCTGAAGCTTGTCCTTCGCCTGTTCATATGACATATGAAGCTCTTGAAAGGTATCTATTCCGAACGTTGAAAATATGAGGCTTCCTTCAGCCGTTAATCGTGTAAACAGTTTTTCAAGGGTTGCAGGAAGATCATTCAGCCATTGAAACGTTGCATTGGAAATAATCAAGTCGTAATGTTCATTAAGCGCCATTTCTTCGATATCCGTACATAAAAATGTAACACGTTCTTCATCTGTCATTCCTTTCGCCACTTCGACCATTCCTTGTGCCAAATCAACAGCCGTAATAGCAGCATTAGGGAATATTTTGACGAGTAACCTGGTTAAGTAACCAGTTCCGCAGCCAATTTCAAGAATATTGGTTACATGGTTGGTGTTTATTTCAGGAAGAAAATCCACTAATTGTTTTGCCATGTTTTTTTGAACATTGGCATACGCGTCATATGTTTTCGCATGTTCACTGAACCGCTTACTTAACAATCGCTTATCAATCATGAGTGTACTCCTTTTGAATAAATGTTTTTATCTGCTGCATACATTCCTGTGGTCTTGTGAAAAACGGAGTATGGCCAGCGCCTTCGATAATATGAAACTCGGCTTTCCCACCGAGGTTTTCTTTAATGAAAGATGAGGCTTCGAGTGGGCAAATGTTGTCTTCCCTCCCATGAAGCAGTAAAAAGGGGGCTTCAATCCTGTTGAGGCTTGCTCTAGCATCTTTCTGAAGTAAATAATTCAAGCCAATAAGAAGCGAAAACACATCATCTCCATAAAACTCGCTTTGAATGGTCTTGATGAATTGATGATATAAACCTTCTTCTTTTTCAGCTTTGGAAAACATCGCTTCATAGAAAGAAGCCAAAGTCTTCTCTTTATTGCGTTGTAGCTGTTTCTTCATGCGCTCGATCATTCGTGGATCCCAGCCAAATGAATAATTCTCTCCTGTTATAAACCGACTTGTTGCACCAAAAAGGATAAAACCTTTTATTTTTTCTCGATACGAACTTGCAAGTTCAAGTGATACTAGTGATCCTAATGACCAGCTCAGTATATAAACTGGACCATCGATGGAAGCGATTGTGTCTATGACTCTTTCTTCAAAGTCATTTAGTGCTTTCATATCTCTCCATTCTATAAATGAAAGGTGGAATACATCTGCCAGCGGTTTGATTAACGGTTCAAACGCGCCTTTTTCCATTCCCCACCCAGGAAGCATGACTAAATTCGGCTGTTTCATTCAATAACACCCATTTCCTTTCCAATGATTGAAATCTTTTCAACTGCCCAATCAAGCTCTTTTTTATCGTGGAGAGCTGTTACGGTAAACCGGATTCTCGCCTCATTTTCAGGAACGGTCGGCGGCCTGACAGCAATAGCTGCAATGGCTTCTTTCTGTAAACGTGCGGCAAATTCCATCGCTTTTTCGTTTTCCCCGATGACGATAGGAACAATTTGTGATCGGCTTCCGCAAATATTAAACCCGTTATATGTGAGTTCTTCTCTAAAATGTTCTGAATGTGTTTGGAGCAGTGAGCGGCGTTCTGGTTCTTGCTGTACAAGTTCAATCGCTGTTTTTATGGCACCGAGAATGGCCGGGGGAAGTGCAGTTGAATAAATGAATCCGCGCATGCGATTTTTTAAATAGTCGATTAGCCATTTCTTTCCGACGACATAGGCACCGAATGAACCGAGCGCTTTACTGAATGTTCCCATTTGGATATCTATTTTATTTTGAAGTTGGAGATGACCGGCATAACCTTCACCGTTTTTACCGTAGATGCCGCTTCCGTGCGCTTCATCTGTCATTAACATTGCGTTATAACGTTCCTTTAACCGAACGAGGTCTTCGAGATAAGCAAAGTCACCGTCCATGCTGAAGACAGTATCCGTCACGATTAATTTACGTGCTTCAATTGGTGCTTTTTTCAAAAATGCTTCTAAATGATCTAAATCATTATGACGATAGCGTATATGCTTTGCACGGCTTAAAAGAGCTCCATCGACAATGCTTGCATGATTCAATTTATCGCTATAAATAATATCGTTTCGGGACAGCAGGGTGGATATTATTCCAAGGTTCGCGTTATATCCACTGTTGATAATGAGTCCCGCCTCGGCTTTCTTCCAATCGGCAAGAGCTTGTTCGGCTTGCTCATAAAGGGGATGATTGCCAATAATTAAACGTGAAGCCGTTGCTCCTGCACCATATGTATGTACTGCATCCACCATCGCCTTTTTCAGCCGATCATCCCCTGCATATCCTAAATAGTTATTAGAAGCTAGATTCAGCATCCTGCACCCATTGATCATAAGCCATGTCTGCTCGGCGAATGCCGTCGATACGAGTTCACGCTTTTGCGATATCTCTTCTAAATAAGCCAGTTCCTTCTTTATTTTTTCTTCCCAACAAGGTAATTGTTTTTCACTGAGCATGCCCATTCTCCTTTTTATATGTTAACTAAAATAAAAACAGGTTAACATATAAAATATTCTAATCATGACCCAATGAAACTGTCAAGCCTTGAAAAAGGACTGATAATAAATTAAAAATCCAATCTGGGAGTAATCAAAGGTCAAAAAAAGACACAAATCAAAAGCGTGCGGTTGGTTATTTGAACCAAGTCGAGAAACATGAAACTAACATAAAAATAAATTTTGGGTGAAGGAGGCTAATGATATTTGAATGGGCAGCGGCTTTGTTAAGCTAATGTATAAAAGAGCTTAGTGAAAATTAGTCCCATTTGTATGTATTAAGCCCGTTCATTGAAGATAATCTAACTTCCAAGGTAGTCTTTTTGTTAAACCTTCAAATCTTTGAAGGATTAAATGGAATTCCATGTTACTATAGAGCAGTGAAATTACCGAATTCACATTAACCATTACATAAAGGAAGGGTAATAAATATGAAAAAGATTTCTTTAGATGTTTTCTTTATCTTAATAGGAGCTTTTATTTTCGCTTTGGCAATAAATCTTTTCGTCATTCCCAATGAACTTGGTGAGGGGGGAGTCACGGGGATAACCATCATTTTATTTTATCTTTTTGAATGGTCACCAGGGCTGTTAAGTTTGATCATTAACGCTTTCCTACTGATCGTCGGTTATAAATATTTGTCGAAAATGACAACGGTATATACAATCATAGCCGTTGCATTTAATTCACTTTTCCTTCATTTAACCGAAAGTTGGACGATTTCTTCAGATGAATTGGTTATCAATGCGATATTTGGCGGAGTTTTTGCCGGTGCAGGAATTGGCATGATCATTCGTGTCGGAGGCACTACTGCCGGTACGACGATTCTGGCCCGAATTACGAATAAGTATTTGGGATGGAGCTTAAGCTATGGACTTCTGTTTTTCGATTTGATCGTTGCGTTCTCCTCTTATTTCATCATTGGTGCAGAAGGCCTGATGCTCACTATCCTTATGCTTTATATTGGAACAAAAACGATGGAATTCATCATTGAGGGATTGAACCCGAAAAAAGCGATTACCATCATTTCAAATGAAGCGGACCAGATTGCAAAACAAGTAACCGAATTGATGGACCGGGGGGTCACTGTTTTTAGCGGTCATGGATACTATACAAAGGCATCCAAGGATATTTTATATATCGTTATAAGTAAGCAAGAGGTACTAAAGTTAAAGAGAATAGTGCAGTCGACGGATAGCAATGCTTTTATAGCGATACATGATGTTAGGGACGTATTTGGTGAAGGATTCCTGGATATCTCGAAGTCCTGATGCGATTTGTGAGGCGGATATGGTATATGCGAATGAAAAGGCCTAATAGGCTTTTTTATTTTGCAATGCGAAAAATCTGTAAATTCCTAATATTTTGTTATATTATGTAAGTAAGAAACCACACACCCTGAGGAGTGCAGCCATTAAATGTGGAGGTGTCCAAGATGATCCTTTTAAAAGTGGATGACAGAAAGTTCGGAAAAAGCAAGATCAAGTACAGTGTCGTTGATAAGGAAACGAATGAATTGATCATTAGCGGTGTGTTTAAAGAATTTGGACAAGCAAGCGATAAATATTATGAATTGAAGGATGAATACGGTTCATCCAATGTGAAGATGATATTGAAGTGAAAAGAGGGGGACCGACGGGTTTCCCTTTTTTCGTAGGCAATGCCATGAATGAAAATGCCCGTACAATAAATAATCGGATAAAGGAATAATCATAGGTTTCTGAATCATATAATTAGGTTAAGAGAGTTATTGATATCCTTTTTTTACAATATACTACAATTTTATTGTAAAGTATGGAATTTGGTGGTAATATAAAGCGCATAAATGTAAACGTTTGCAAAAATTTCTGTGAGGAGGTGATGTAAAAGAAGTACGATAGACCATGATCTTTATAGAATGAAAGGCTTTTATTTTACTATTTTATGCAAACGTTTTCTTAAAATTGCATGAATCTTATGAAAAAGGGAGAGTCGGTAGGCATGAAGCGTAAAAAATGGTACGGGGGAATTCTTACTGTTTTATTAGTTTTTAGTGTGATTTTGGCTGGATGCTCCTCTTCAACTGGTGGAAATAGCGACTCAAAGGATGTCGTGACGCTGGATATATTTCAATTCAAGGTAGAATTCAAGTCGCAATTCGAGTCATTGGCAAAACAATACGAAAAAGAGAATCCAGATGTAAAGATCAAGGTATCGACGGTTGGCGGCGGAAATGATTATAAATCAGCCATTACGGCAAAGTTCGCTTCAGGTGAGGAGCCGGCGGTCTTTAACATTGGCGGACCGGTGGATGTTGAACAATATAAAGATAGATTAACGGATTTAAAGGATACGAAGGCTGCTGCTGCAGCACTTGATGGCACTTTGGATGGCGTGGAAGAGGACGGGCAAGTCCTTGGACTTCCATTTAACCAGGAAGGATACGGCTTGATTTATAACAAGCGGATATTTAAAGAAGCCGGAATTAATCCTGATGAAATTACAAGTTATGAAGCCTTAGAGGCGGCAGTCAAGAAAATGGATTCGCAAAAAGACAAATTGAAAATCGATGCAGTTTTCGCTTATCCGGTTAAAGAGAAGTGGGTGACAGGAAACCATTTATCCAATGTTTTCTTAGCACCGGAGTTTGATGGGAATGTGTTAGAGGCAAGTAAGGCTCCAACGGTTAAATTCACGGATGGTGACAAGTTTAAACAAATGGTCGATATCCAAAATAAATATTCCGTCCAGCCGACAGCAAGTCTCGATTACTCCCAACAAGTGGAAGAGCTGTTCTCACTTGAAAAGGTTGCGATCATTCAGCAAGGCAACTGGGTGTATAACACAGTATATGATATGGACCCTGAGTTAGCTGAAAAGGGAATTGGCATCATCCCGATTCCAAATGGAGACTCTGCAGGCATGCCGGTCGGCGTACCGAACTATTGGGCAGTGAACAAGAAATCGGATGAAAAGGTACAAGAAGCAGCGAAGAAGTTCCTCGACTGGATGTATACATCCGAGGAAGGGAAAAAGGCCGTTTTGGAAGACTTTAAATTCATTCCTGCATATGAAGGATATGATGTCGAAAAAATTGCCGATCCAATTTCAAAAGAAATTTATAAATACTCCCAAGAAGGAAACACGATTGGCTGGGTGTTTAATGGATATCCGGTTGGTTGGAACGATGATCTTGGGGCAAGTGTCCAAAAATACGTAACCGGTAAATTGACTTGGGAGGAACTTGTCCAACAGAACATTGAAAATTGGGAGAAGATTCATAGCAAATAAGTATTGGGAAATGCAAGTGACCGATCGGCAAAGAAAACTGTGCCGATTGGTTGTTCCTTGTTATAGAAAAGTCACCTAGGGAAATTGCCTCGACAAGGGATTCATCAAATAACCCAGTCATGATCTAAAACCATTAACTATTAAATCATTTCAAGGAGGTCGGTTTCGTTGAGAAATCGGGATGCCGCATATTGGCTGTTTTTGACACCTGTTCTTGCTGCACTCATTTTGGTTGTGATCGTGCCACTCATCTACGGATTTTATTATTCCTTTACGAATTGGAACGGTTTAGGGACGCCGGATTTCATCGGTCTTAAGAATTATATGGACTTGTTTACGGATAAAGGGTTCCTTGATACATTTTGGTTCACCATTAAATTTTCCGTAGCGGCAATTGTGGTAATCAATATCATCGGATTAAGTTTGGCTCTCATCGTGACTTCGAAAATTAAATCAAGCAACATATTGCGGACGGTTTTCTTTATGCCCAATTTAATAGGCGGTTTGATTCTGGGCTTTATTTGGCAGTTCATTTTTATTAAGGTCTTCGGTGCGATTGGTGATTTGACTGGGATCGAAGCATTTAATGGATGGTTATCAACGACTGATACAGGTTTTTGGGGATTGATCATTTTAACATCATGGCAAATGGCCGGATATATCATGATCATTTATATTGCCTATTTGCAGGCTGTACCTGAAGACTTGATCGAAGCGGCAAAAATTGATGGAGCTAACAGCTTCCAGCGTTTTCGCCATATAATTTTTCCACTAGTGGCACCCGCTTTTACCGTCAGTTTGTTTTTGACGCTTTCCCACTCGTTCAAGATCTATGATCAAAATCTTTCTTTGACGAATGGAGCTCCCTATAATTCAACTGAAATGGTTGCGATGAACATTGTAAAATCGGCCTTCACCGAAAACGATATGGCATATGCACAGGCAAAAGCCGTTATCTTTTTCGTGATCGTGGCGGTTGTTTCGCTGACACAGGTCTATTTCAATAAAAAACGGGAGGTTGAGCTGTGATGAGGGGAAAATGGAAATTGTGGCTGATTGGATTCATCGGATTCATTTTGGCCGTATTATGGCTCACTCCGTTTTATTTAATGCTTGTAAATGCTTTCAAAATGAAACGGGATATATTTGCCGATACGCTGGGACTGCCTGAAACCTGGACATTCGAAAACTTCATTCAAGCTTTCGAGCAATTGGATTTCCTCCGGACTTTATTCAATTCCTTATTGATATCGGGCGTCAGTGTAGTCATCATCATCATTTTTTCTGCGATGGCAGCATACGCCCTTTCCCGAAACAAAAGTAAAATAAGTTCCCTGCTTTTCTTCGTGTTTGTAGCAGCCATGCTAATTCCGTTTCAGTCTGTGATGATACCGCTCGTTGCCCAATTCGGACAGCTAGGGATGTTGAACAAGGCCGGACTGATTTTCATGTATTTAGGTTTTGGCTGCAGTCTTTCCATATTCTTATATCATGGTACCTTAAAAGGGATTCCCATCTCACTTGATGAGGCAGCAAAGATTGATGGTGCTAACCGGTTTCAGGTATTTTGGTATATCATCTTTCCATTATTAAAACCGATGTCGATTACAGTTGGCATCTTAAATGTCATTTGGATATGGAATGACTATTTGCTGCCATCCCTTGTTATTGGCGGAGCGGGATCGGAGACCATTCCGCTTAAATTATTCTTCTTTTTCGGTCAATATACGAAGCAATGGCATCTTGCCTTGGCTGGACTTACTTTATCCATCATTCCAGTCATCATTGCGTACTTTTTTGCTCAGAGGCAAATTATCAAAGGAATTGCAGATGGAGCCGTTAAATAACTATTTAAATATAGGGAATATTAAACCATGTGCGGTGAACGGGGAGTGTTGATGAATTTGTCTGTTACTATTAAAGACGTTGCCAAAAAAGCGAATGTCGCACCATCAACGGTATCGCGTGTAATCCATAACAGCCCGACAATCAGTGAAAAGACAAAGCGTAAAGTACGCAAGGTATTAAAGGAAATGGGCTATCATATGAATGAAAATGCCCGGAACTTAGTCACGAAGTCAACTAAGGCTATTGGGATCGTCATGAAAAGTTCGGCAAGGGAATCACTTTATAATCCCTTTTTTCCAGAAGTGATCCGAGGCATCGGCGATTTCTGTAATAAAGAAGGGTACAGTCTTTCTCTGACAACCGGGGAGACGGAGGATGCCATCTTTGAGGATGTCGTGAAGATGGTTCAGGGCAGAAGAGTTGATGGGATGATTGTTTTGTATTCTAAAAAGGACGATAAAGTGGTGCCATACTTATTAAAGCAGGGCTTCCCGTTCGTTTTGATAGGGAAGCCAAGCACGAACATGAGCGGTATCACATTCATTGATAACGATAATGTTCAAGCGGCCAGGGAAGTATCGGAGTTTGTAATCAGTCTTGGACATGAGCGAATTGCCTTTTTAGGGGGCAGTCCCGAGTTTGAGGTGATCCAGGACCGCTTGACAGGCTTTCAACAAGCGATGGAACAGGCCGGGTTGGATGTACGGCAGGAATATATCAAATTGATTCCTTTAAATCGAACGGATGGAATAAAGGCGATTGACGAATTGCTGGAATTGAAAGAGGCACCAACCGCTTTTTTGGTTATGGATCTTTTATTGGGTGTTCTCTTGCTTGGAGTGTTGGCTGAAAAGAACTTGAAAGTGCCACAGCAAATAAGCGTCGTCTGTTTTAACCACTCGGAATTCATAGAATTTTTAAGTACGCCGCTGACAACGGTTGATATCCATACGTATCAGTTAGGGTATGAGGCGGCAAAATGCGTGTTCGATCTAATTGCAAATCCGGAAATGATGGAAAAGAGTATCAGCATTCCTACCAAAATCATAAAACGGGAGTCGCATTTTGGTGCCGAAAAGGAAATTAAAAGAAAAATGTAGAAATGTTTTACCAATTAAGGCTTGATTTTTGCTAACATAAATTTACAATATAGATTATCACTATTATTTTTGAAAATTCATACTTTAAAGGGATAAAGTGTGTTCTTATATTTTGATCTACTCTAACGCAAACGTTTGCGTTATGAATAAAGAGGTAATAGTTAAACATGCAAAGCAAGTTGCCGTGAAATGAATCTTGAATGGAGGAGGTTGTTCATGAGAGTCCTGGTATGGAATGAGTTTCGCCACGAGAAAACAAAGCCTGAAGTAGCAAAAGTATATCCGGATGGTATCCATGGTGCAATTGCCGGCTTTTTACAAAGCGGGCAGGTCGAGGTGAGAACCGCCACTCTCGATGAAGAAGAGCATGGATTAACCGAAGAAGCACTGAAACAAACCGATGTACTTCTTTGGTGGGGGCATGTTGCACATGATGAAGTTCAGGATGAAATCATTGCAAGGGTTCACAAGCGAGTACTCGAGGGAATGGGACTCATCGTCCTCCATTCCGGTCATTTTTCAAAGATCTTCAAACGATTAATGGGCACGACTTGCGATTTGAAATGGCGGGTGGCGGATGAAAGGGAACGGCTCTGGGTTGTCGAACCAAGTCATCCTATCGTTGATGGAATCGGAGAATATATAGAGCTAGAAAAGGAAGAGATGTACGGGGAACATTTTGATATTCCTGCTCCAGATCAATTGATATTCGTCAGTTGGTTTGAAGGCGGGGAGGTATTTAGAAGCGGTTGCACGTATCAGCGGGGAAAAGGGAGGATTTTCTATTTCCGTCCAGGTCATGAAACATATCCTACCTACCATAATCCCCAGATTCAACGAGTGATTAAGAATGCCGTTAATTGGGTCAAGCCGGAATTTGGAATCGTAACGAACTACGGGAAAGCCGAACCGTTGGAATCCATCTCAGGCAAAGAGCTGAAGTGAAGGAGAGAACAAAATGGGCAAAGTGAAGGTAGGAGTCATTGGATGCGGGAGTATTGCAAAAAACAGGCATTTTCCGGAGTATGCTGCACATCAGGAAACGGAGATCATTGCCGTTTGTGATATTGTACCGGACCGGGCGAATGCAGCGGCACAAAGGTATGGCGCGCAAGCATATACTGATTATATAGAACTTTTGAAGAATGAGGAGATTGAAGCGATCAGTGTATGTACCCCGAATTACCTGCATGCACGCATCACAATTGCGGCCTTGGAAGCTGGTAAGCATGTCCTTTGTGAGAAACCAATGGCTACTTCTTTAGTAGACGCTGAAAAAATGAATGCAGCAGCATCGAAAAGCGGCAAAATACTAATGATTGGTCATAATCAGCGTTTTGTTCCCTCTCATCAAAAAGCGAAGCAGCTTATTGATAGCGGGGAGGTAGGGAAGGTCTATAGCTTCCGTACGGCTTTTGGACATTCCGGGCCGGAAACCTGGAGCGTGGACGGACGGGAAAGCTGGTTTTTTAAAAAGGATCAGGCAGTCATTGGTGCAATGGGCGATTTAGGCGTTCATAAAGCTGATTTATTAAGGTATATCCTTGGAGAAGAATTTGTTGAAGTGGGAGCCTTTGTGGAAACGACTGCCAAGAAAAATACAGACGTTGATGACAGTGCGGCCTGTATCCTCCGGACGGAGAGCGGAATCATCGGAACGCTTACCGCCAGCTGGTCTTATGCAAAAGAAGACAATGCTACGGTCATTTATGCGGAAAAAGCGGTATTGCGCCTTGAAGACGATCCGAAATACTCACTGATCATCCATCATGATAATGGAAAGACAGAAACCATCCAATTAGGAAGCATCCAGACTAATGACTCAGAAGGACAGCATGATTCCGAAGTGATCAGCCACTTTGTAAAATGTGTGGTGGACAATGAGGAGCCACTTGTCTCAGGAGTTGAAGGATTAAAATCATTAAAAGTCATTCTTGGCGCGATGGAATCAAATGCATCCCGAAAAATCATCCGCTTATAAAGGGGTTAAAAGTCATCATGTACAAATTAAAAATGGGTATTATCGGTGCTGGCGGAATTGCCCAAAAAAGGCATATCCCAGCTTTTCAAAAATTTCAAGATAAAGTGGTTTTATACGCCATTCAGGATATAGATGAAATGAAGGCGCGAGAAGTGGCGCGTGAATTTCATATCGAGAAGGTTTTCACCAATTATGAAGAAATGTTTGCTGAAGTGGATGCTGTTACGATTGCAACGCCAAACAAGTTCCATGCGGAGATTTCCATTGCTGCTCTGCAAGCGGGTGTACATGTGTTATGCGAAAAGCCAATGGCCATTACAACTGAGGAATGTTTAGCAATAACCGAGGCTGCAAATATATCGGGTAAAGTTTTATCGACCGCTTATCATTACCGCTTCATGAAGGAAGCCCAGGCTGCAAAGAAAATGATTCAGGCGGGTGAAATCGGTGAACCATATGTAGCGCGTGTACAGGCAATCAGACGACGAAAAGTCCCTGGCTGGGGAGTGTTTACAAGCAAGGAATTGCAAGGCGGGGGAAGTGTGATCGATTACGGCTGCCATTTGCTTGATTTGGCTTTATGGCTGATGGATGACCCAGAACCGATTGAAATCGTAGGTTCGACATATAATTATGTCAGTAAGGGTGTCGATCAAGTCAATTTGTGGGGGAATTTCGATGCCTCTGTATTTGAAGTGGATGACCATGCCACGGCATATATCAAATTTGCCAACGGAGCATCTTTATTATTCGAAACATCTTGGGCCGCTAATATACGTGAAGAAGCAACTGTTTTAAGTTTATCCGGAACGCAGGGCGGACTTGATGTGTTCCCGCTGGTCTTGAACCAGGCTAAGCACGGCATGCTTTTAAATAGTGAGGCCGTATGGATGCCAGGTGAGGATACACCAGACCTTCAGCAGGCAGAGAACTTTATTAATAGCTGTCTGGGGCTGGCAGAACCATTGGTGAAACCATCGGAAGCCATGAAAGTTTCGAAAATAATCGAAGCCATTTATCAAAGCTCGGCAAGTGGGAAGGTCATGAGCATAAATTAATGAAAAGGTGAGGTGGGGCTTGTGAAATTAGGGATTTTTACAGTGCTATTTGCTCAAAAATTATTCGAAGATATGCTTGATTATGTCGCAGATTCCGGATTAAAAACAGTTGAAATCGGTACAGGCGGGTATCCAGGCAATATCCACTGTCCGCTCGATGAACTGCTGGAAAGTGAAGAAAAACGCCAAAAATACCTCGAAGACGTTCAAACAAGAGGATTAACGATCAGTGCATTCAGCTGCCACGGCAATCCAATCTCTCCAGATGAAGCATTCGCTAAAGAAAGTGATGAAACACTGATTAAAACAATCAAGCTTGCATCCTTACTGAACGTCCCGGTAGTCAATACCTTTTCTGGTACAGCCGGTGATCACGAAGGAGCCAAATATCCAAACTGGCCTGTCGCCCCATGGCCGAATGAATATACAGATGTGCTGAAATGGCAATGGGAAGAAAAATTGATCCCCTATTGGAAAAAAGCAGCTGCCATTGCCGATGAGCACAATATAAAAATCGGACTTGAACTGCATGGGGGCTTTCTCGTCCACACACCCTACACCTTGTTAAAACTACGGGAAGCTACATCTGATGCAATAGGCGCCAACCTTGACCCAAGCCATCTTTGGTGGCAGGGCATCGAACCAGTCGGGGCCATCAAAATCCTAGGGAAAGCGGGAGCAATCTACCACTTCCACGCAAAAGACACATACTTGGATCAGGATAACATCAATATGTATGGTTTAACCGACATGCAGCCATATGGAAATATTCAGAGCCGTGCCTGGAACTTTCGCTCTGTAGGTTGCGGCCACAGCCTGCAAGAATGGTCCGACATCATGAGCGCCCTTCGCACATACGGTTACGATTACGTCGTCAGCATCGAACATGAAGATCCGCTGATGTCAGTTGAAGAAGGATTCCAACGGGCTGTTACCAATCTGAAAACTGTACTCATCAACGAAAGCCCAACTGATTTATGGTGGGTATAATTTGTAGACCATAACGAGCAGCCTGTTGCAGGTTGCTTTTTATTTTGGCCCTTACTCTTGAAAAAGTGAATCTCACGAGTAAAAGCGTGGAACTCACCAGTAAAAGTACAACTCACGATGGCTGTATCCAATGGGGATAACTGGTTTTAAAAAATTATAAATCAAGTTGACAGTCACCATACTGCGTGTTACAGCATACCTTGTAGTAAGTAACACTTGATACCGACAGCACTGAATAGTGAAGTGGCAAAAATATTTTTAAGAAAAAGTTGACACCCCTGCTACTCGGTGTTACTGTTTAGGTGTAATAAGTAATACTAAATAGCGTGATTTCCCAAAAGCTATTCAGTAAAAATTCCCCTCAGAACTAAGTTTTACTTAATTTAAGTCACAAAATAGAGGAGGCGCTGAACATGGAAAATTTAACTGAAATGCTGAAGGGTTCGCTGGAAGGCTGCGTGCTGGAAATCATCAGCCGCCATGAAACCTATGGGTACGAGATTACCCGCCGCCTGAACGAGCTTGGGTTTACTGAAGTCGTGGAAGGGACGGTCTACACCATCCTCGTGCGATTAGAAAAGAAAAAACTGGTGAACATAGAGAAGAAACCGTCAGATATGGGGCCTCCCCGCAAGTTTTACTCACTTAATGAAGCTGGCCGCCAGGAACTTGAATTGTTTTGGGAAAAATGGGATTTTGTATCGTCGAAAATCAACGTCTTAAAGTCAATCTAGCTTCATAAGATATTCCGTACGATATTTTTGGAGTGTCTTGTTCAGCTGTAGAAAAGAGGAGGAAAAATAACATGATGGAATTGTTCAAAAAAATGATGGGTGATAAAAAAGAGTATAAAATGATGATGGCACGGGTTGAAGCCCTGCCAGAGGACTACCAGTTTGTATTTAAGAAAATTCAAAACTACATGTGGAATTTCTCGGCGGGCAACGGGATGGATATGCTGCACATGCAGTATGAATTAATCGATTTGTTCGAAGCCGGTGCGGCGGAAGGCAGACAAGTGCTGGAAATCACTGGGGACGACGTGGCGTCCTTTGCCGACGAACTAGTGGCAAATGCAAAAACCTATTTCGCCAAGTATCGTGAAGATTTGAATGAAAGTATCATGAAGCGATTGGGGAAAAATAAATTCAATAAATAATTCCGACTGAATAGCTGGTTACAAATGTGAAATGCCACCTACGCTATTCAGTTATATTTTAACCCGGTAATAAGTTATACTGATTATCAGTCTGACTAAATAGAGGAGTATAGGCAATATAGTTCCGCAGGGCGCTCGGAAGGATAATTAGGGTTCTTACAAGCGGCTTTGCTGCGCAATTAAAAGGAGGAAAAAAGTATGAGCAATGCAGCGATTTCTGTAAAAGGGTTAATAAAAAACTTTAAAGACAATGAAGTCTTAAAGGGGGTGGATTTTGAGGTACGGCGTGGCGAAATTTTCGCACTGCTGGGCTCAAATGGAGCGGGCAAGACGACGACGGTCAACATCCTCTCGACCCTGATGAAGGCCGATGGCGGCAAAGTCGGTATTTGCGGCTTTGACGTCCAGCGTCAACCGGATCATGTTCGCCAGAGCATCAGCCTGACAGGGCAGTTTGCAGCTTTAGACGGCATGCTTACCGGGCGGGAAAACCTGCTGATGATCGCCAAGTTGCGGGGAGTTTCCAATCCCGCTCAAGTCGCCGACAATCTGCTTGCGAGATTCAGCCTGACCGATGCGGCCAACCGTCGGGCGGATAAATATTCCGGCGGGATGAAGCGCCGGCTTGACATTGCCATGAGCCTGATTGGGACGCCAGCAATCATTTTTCTCGACGAACCGACGACAGGGCTTGACCCCGAAGCGCGGATTGAAGTCTGGGATACCGTCAAGGAGCTTGCCGGCGGCGGCACGACAATCTTGCTGACGACCCAGTACCTGGAGGAAGCCGAACAACTGGCGGATCGTATCGCCATCCTGCATGGCGGAAAAGTCATCTCGACCGGGACCCTTACCGAACTCAAGGAGATGTTCCCGCCAGCGAAAGTGGAGTACATCGAGAAGCAGCCGACATTGGAGGAAATTTTCCTCGCGATCATCGGCAAAAAGGAGGAGATGTAAATGAATAGCAAAACAGGGGTATTACTAGGGCGTTTAATGCGCAATATCATGCGCAGCCCGGATACAATTATCACGGTTGCGATAACGCCGAGTATGATGATGCTGCTGTTTGTCTACGTGTTTGGTGGCGCCATAGAGGCAGGCACGGACAACTACGTCAATTATTTATTGCCGGGAATATTGCTGATGGCTATCGCATCCGGCGTCGCTTACACCTCCGTGCGGCTGTTTACGGATGTAAAGAGCGGGCTGATGGCGCGTTTCATTACCATGCCCATCAAGCGCTCGTCGGTATCGTGGGCTCATGTGTTGACCTCGCTTGTATCCAATGCGCTTACTGTCGTCGTGGTGATCCTCGTCGCGTTCTTGATGGGCTTCCGTTCCAGCGCTGATATCATGGATTGGCTCGCAGTAGCTGGAATACTCGGGCTGTTTACGTTGGCGCTGACATGGCTGGCGGTCATTCCAGGATTGACAGCGGGTTCAATGGAAGGGGCGACAGCCTACTCGTACCCGCTGATTTTCCTCCCATTTATCAGTTCGGCCTTTGTCCCCACCGAAACCATGCCTAAAATTGTCCGTGCGTTCGCTGAGAACCAGCCAGTGACTTCAATCGTGAATGCGATTCGTGCCTTCTTGTATGAAGGGTCAGTTGGCAACGATATCTGGATCGCGCTTGCCTGGTGCGTCGGCATCATGGTCATCGCTTACTTCTTCGCCAGTAAAGTATTTAAACGCCAGTTAGGGTAGTAACAGATTAGCCATATCAATAGTCAGCCGTTGCGATGAATGCATTTGCTATCACATGGAAGGCTGCTTAAATGCCGGGGCAACCATCGATGAAATCATGGAAACCTTTAAAATTGGTGTGATTGGTGGCGGCCGCTTATCCCAACATGAGATTTGCCATTGGAAGAATTTACAGCGAACGAGTAGTGGTCTTTCGCAGAAGGAGGAATTAAAAGAATAAAGCCCATAGATGTAATTGACAGGAAAAGAGTAGATTCAGAAACAAAACAGCTTTGGTTATCAATGTCTTTAAGGAAAAATAGATTTCTTTCACTATCATTAAAAGCATGAAGCTCACGAGTATATCCGCAAAACTTAAAGCAAATGATTGCTGAAAATTCTTTTGAAATTAAAAAAGCGATGCCCCCGAGAATTTGGAGGCATCATCATTATTATCTTTGCCTTGGAGTATAGTCCAATTCCTTAAATAGTTCCGTCAATTCATCCTCTGTCAGGTCGCGCCATTGTCCAATCGCCAGTCCGTCCAGATGGATGTTCATGATCCGGATTCGATGTAAATCACGGACTTCATATCCTAATGCGGAGCACATTCGGCGGATTTGTCTGTTCAGTCCTTGCATCAAAGTGATGTTAAATGTATATTTGGTCAACTGTTCAACCTTACATGGAAGTGTTTTTGTATCCAAAATCTCCACTCCGGATGACATATCTTTAATGAAGGAAGAGGTAAGTGGTTTATCCACAGTTACGATGTATTCTTTTTCATGTTTGTTTTCTGCACGAAGGATTTCATTTACGATGTCTCCATCATTTGTAAGAAGGATCAGACCGCTTGAGTCTTTGTCCAGCCGTCCGATATGAAAAATGCGAAGCGGATGATTTACAAAATCAACGATATTCCCTTTTATGTGTTTTTCCGTCGTACTTGTAATCCCTATCGGTTTATTCAGTGCAATATAGACATTTTGCTGTTCCACTTTTATCGGCTTGCCATCGACACGAACATCATCACCGGGTTCAGCTTGACTGCCGAGCTCAGCTACAGTGCCATTTATCGTCACACGGCCCTCGGCTATCCATTTGTCTGCGCCTCGTCTCGAGGTAATTCCGGATTCACTGATAAATTTATTGATCCTCAACTAAAGCACACCTTTACATTCAGATTTTCTTCTTTAAAGGATAACGTAAATCATGGTGCATAGACAAGGGGAAAAGACAAGAAAGCATAGTTGGTGTGAATTACTGGATGTTCTTTACATGTTCTTCGTGACAGCTGCCGGATATTCCTTTTTCTTTTTGCTTGTCAGGTAGACGCCAATGAAGACAAAAAGACCTCCCAGGATTTGGACGATGGTAATGGTATGACCCAAAATCAGGCTAAGAATGGCGGTAAATACAGCAATCAGATTTAGATAAATTCCAGCCTGGCTAGCGTTGATATGTCGAAGGGAAATATTCCAGAAAATAAAGGAACCGACAGACGGGAAGATTCCAATATATAAGAGACCCGTGATGGCTTCATCGCTTAAATCAAGGTTCATTCCCGAGCCAATGGCGAATGGAGCGACGAGAATCAATCCGAGAAATACGGAAACGGCAGTGGCTGAGATGATCGGAATGTTTTTCAGTTTTTTAGCGATTATTGAATAGAAGGTCCAAACGAGAATCGCCAGGATCATCAATAAGTCGCCTTTATTGTAAGTGAGCTGGAAAATATCCAGAAGGTGCCCTTTTGTCAAGACCAATAAAACGCCGAATAAAGATATGATAAGTCCGAGCGCATGGAGGGCTGAAATTTTCTCCTTTAACAGCAAAGCGGAAAAAAGCACAATTAAGGCAGGGTTCATGGAATTGACAAGAGCGGCATTCATGGAAGTTGTATAGGTCAGAGCCCAATAAAGGAAAAAATTATAACTGACGATTCCGAGCACCCCCATGACTAACAGCAATCTCCATTCTTTCCATACACTCTTCCAATTTGGCTTTTCGATCCATTTGGCTAGAGGAAACAATAAGAAAACGGCTATTAGCCATCGCGTAAATGTTAGTTGAATCGGGGAAAGTTCGGTCACAACGTATTTTCCGAAAATGTAATTACCGGCCCAAAACAAATTTGCCAAGATAAGAAATATAAGAACAATGGATTTTTTCATCAGACAGCCTCTTCCTCAATTGGTGGAATATTCACTAAATATATCAAAACAGGAGTACCTAAGCAATATAGCGAGCCTAGTAGTCAATTTTTTTTACAAGGATGAACCAAAGAGCAGGATAAATAGAAAAGGCTGTTCAACATGAGCTGAACAGCCTTTTTTCACATATATGTTAAGCGAAAATGGCACTGATTTCGGCGATTTCATCCATGGTTAAATCGACATCCAATGCTTGTAAGTTGCGTGTGACCTGATCTGGCTTTTTCGCCCCGGGAATCAGTACATCTATCGAGTGCCGAGTTAAATACCAAGCTAGTACGACATCGGCGACATCTGTATGCTTCCTGCTGGCAATCGTCCGGATTTCTTCCACTTTTTGCAGGTTGCTTACAAAGGCTTGTCCTTGGAAAAGCGGACTTTTTGCCCGGCCGTCCTCGAATGTTGATTCCTGATTATATTTGCCGCCGAGCAGACCGGAAGCAAGGGGGAAATAAGGAATGAAGGAAATATTATTTTCGGCTGTATATGGCAGCAGGTCTTGTTCTGCCTCCCGTTTGAATAGATTGTACTCGGATTGCAACACATCGACATAGCCGTCTTTATTCGCTTCCTTCAATTGTTCGAACGAAAAGTTCGAGACGCCGATCGACTTGATCTTGCCTGCATCCTTCAATTCCTTTAAGGCACCTACCGCTTCATCTTTAGGGGTATCCTCATCAGGGAAATGGATATAGAATAAGTCGATGTAGTCCGTTTGGAGCCTTTTTAGACTCGATTCCACAGCATTTTTCAGAAAAGCCGGAGAGTTATCAAAGACGATGTTGCCATTGGAAAATTTATGTGCGCCTTTAGTGGCAAGGACTATCTCCTCGCGTTTGCGACTCTCTTTAAGGATTTCACCGATAAGTTCTTCTGAACGCTCAGGGCCGTAAATGTAAGCTGTATCCCAAAAGTTGATCCCCTCTTCCAATGCCGTTCTCAAAACATCCCTTCCTGTATCCTCACTTAGATTAGGGAAAAGGTTATGTCCGCCAATTGCATTCGTGCCAAGGCCAATCGGATTTACATACAGATCTGTTTTACCAATACGGGTTTGCTTAGACATATTACTTATCATCTCCTTTGACCCCATCATAACAAAAAATGTGTGTTGATTTCCAAAATAAAGCAGTGCATACGTGTACAAATAAGCAGATGACCCGTAAAATCACCTGCTTACTTCATTATTATAGTGTTTCGATTTCCAACTCTTCAGCTCGATCCGTTTGTCCAAATTGACTGAGAAGCAGGCCGAAGGCTGTACCGACGAGAGCAGGGATGATCCACTCCATGCCGTAGGCGGAAAGGGGAAGGACATCACTCAATGTTTGCACGGGTCCTAATTGTAAGCCGAAGGCATTCAGTCCGTCCATCAAGGCGAAAACTCCTGTGAAAATCATTGCACTGCGATAAACCTTCTTCGGGTTTTTGAAATGACGGCTGAAGAATGTCAGGACAATCAGGACGATCGTTAACGGATAAGCCATCACAAGGAATGGTACAGATACTTTCAAAATTTGATTCAGACCCATATTTGAAAGAATGAAACCGATGATTGTTACAATCAGAATGACGGTTTTATAGTTCAGCTTGGGGAAAAGTTTCGAGAAATACTGTCCGCAAGCAGTCGTCAACCCGACGACGGTGGTGAAGCATGCCAAAGTGAAAATGATTCCTAGAAGGACCTTCCCGCCAGTTCCAAGTAAAAGGGTGGATGCGACAGTGAGGATATCCGTTCCGTTTTCGAATGAACCATCGGCTGCCATGCGTGCTCCCATTACACCTAAGGAGATATAAACTAAAGAAAGCAAAACACCAGCGATGAGACCCGCTTTTACTGTATATCTCGTCAATTGTTTTCGTTCGGAAATCCCCCTTTGCTGGATTGAGGTCAGGATGACGATCCCAAAAGCCAAGGCAGCTAGTGCATCCATCGTGTTGTAACCTTCAATGAATCCTTTCGAAAATGCTCCTGCAGCATATGCTTCGGTTGGAGCTTGGAATGGAGCATCAAGCTTTACGAACCCAACGACACAGAGAATGACCATGGACAGAAGTAGAACGGGTGTAATCCAGCGTCCCATGAAGGTTTCCATTTTTTCTGGATTCAATGAAATGGCATAAACGATGATGAAAAATATGGTTGTGAAAATGAATAGGAATAGTGATTGGTTCATTGAGTCGCCGAAATACGGCTTGAAGCCCATTTCATAGGCAACATTCGCATTTCTTGGAATGGCCAGAAATGGCCCGATGCTTAAATAGATGACCACCATGAACAACGTACTGAATAGTGGATGTACACGGGCCCCGATGGTTTGTGCCCCGCCTTTAACAAGTGAGACTGCAAGAAGCACCAAAATTGGCAGGCCGACTCCGGTTACAACAAAACCGGCAATGGCTGGCCAGAAGGTGGTTCCGGAAGATGCACCCAAAAATGGAGGGAATATGAGATTCCCCGCCCCGAAGAACATTGAGAAAAGCATAAGGCCGATAAATAATGTGTCTGTTTTTTTCATGGTGAATTCTCCTTTTTAAATAAATTGATAACTCTCGTCGACTGGCCTGAAAAAGGCTGATTGAAGTGTTTTGTGCAAATAAAAAACTCGCCCCTGAAAATCAGGGACGAGTTTGTGCTCGCGTTACCACCCATATTCCGCGCTTCAAAAGAGCTGCGGCACTCAGTCAACGTACGTATTCATACGTGATCCATTGTAACGGCGGAAACCCGTCAAAGCCTACTGGATTTTCGGCTTTGCATCTCAGAGATGATTTTCGGATAGGCCTTGGACATCGACTTCCACCACATGTCGACTCTCTGTGGAACAGGGTTCTCATCTTACTCTTTCTCTTCATAGATTTTTAATATATAGATAATTTAGCAAATTCTGATTATGAAGTCAATATAATTTCTCATTAATCCTTTTAAAGGAGCAGGAAATTAGTCCCCCGTTGGCGAAACTTCCTATATCCAGAGGATATTTTCAAGAAGAATAGGATATTACTCCCTATTATCTTTCTAATCGCAACTATATTATAATAGAAGGCAGAACACTAAAGGAGACAACAGTATGTCTGAAAATAAAAAATTAAGCCTGGCGGATGCAGTCAAACAAAAACTGGCTCAAAAGCAAGCAGGATCAAGTAAAGATAAACTGGAAACAGGCGTTGTGAAGAAAACGAAACAGCTTAAAAGCCAGTTGACCAAAAAGCCGAATAACCAGCGTAAGCGTACAGGGGTATAATCCTAATTTGTCAAAGGACAACGACTGTTCAGAGCTTATCAGAGAGCAGTTACCTTTTATGAATGAGGGTACTGCTTTTTTATATGAATGGAAAAATGGGGATTTAGTAATGGACGGGGCAGGGGGGTTTTGCTTTTAGGGCCGGGCCTCTGGTAATTTGGAGGTATAAAGAATGATTCGTCCACCTCTAGCTGGTATGTGGTAAAACGGGAAAAAACATTTTTTCTCGAATATGGAAATGACATTTCTATATCGTTTTATTAAAAACATTACAGTTCCATTTGTTTCTGTTTTAAAATTGTAAGAGTGGTGACATGTTGTTACCATATTGTTTTGCTAAAATAATATTTTAAGGTTTTGTAAATGATTTTTTAACTAAAGGAATCTATAGATTGAAGTTAGGTCCACTAGAAGGCTTATGGAATCAGTGATTTTCCTTTAATTGAAAATATGAAATATATCGGGGGAATAAAGATGGACGAACGGCTGATCGGAAAAAAATACTATGAAACGATGGTTGAGGATACAAGGAAGCACCCGATTCAAGCTTTGGGTGAAATGTTTCTCGTGGAACAAAAAAAGGAAAGAGCGGATTTAACCGCCATTCGATTTGCTCAAGGAGAAGTATATTTTCAGCATCATGACTATGAAGCAGCCATTTTTAAATGGGAGAACATAGAAGGGGAACTTGGTCCATGGGCGAAGAAAAACATCGCAGATGCTTATTTTGAACTGGAAATGTACTCAACCGCAGAGGATATCTATAAATCCGTCGATACGGAAGAAGCGGTCTTGAAAACAGAGGTTCTTTTGCAACTTTTTTCCCTGTACATAGTGGAATCGAGAAATGACCTAGCTTCCAAAGTCGTGAAAGAAGCAGTCGAGTTTCAACCGGATTACCCGAATGTCACGGAAATCGCACGCGCCTTTTTTGAAGAACAAAAGGATTGGAACAGTGCGGTGGTATTAGCGGCTAATGAAAGTATCCGTACAGAATCAATGGGCTGGTTCGATGTGCTGAAGACGTATATCCAGCAGGGGGTTGCCCAATCGATGGATCCGGATTATTTTTCAACTGTCCTTGGTTCGCTATACACACTTGACCAGGAACGTTTCGAAAAGGTGACGGTTGCCCTTTGGAAAAATTATAAATATACGGATTCTTATTTCGAATGGCTAAGAGTGATTAATAATTTGATAGATACCATTGAATTGAACCATGCTGATGTATGGGATGAGCTTTCCGTCTATTACAGGGATGCATATGCAGGTCTTTTAGAAGGAACGCACCTAATCAAAGATTTAAGTCCTGTCGTGCCAAGGTTACTGGAAAACTGGCTCAAAATCGCAGATGGGGAGCTCTCGTTGTTTGCGGCGGCATCCGCGTTGTCCTGGAATGAAATCTTCCCGGATACGATCAATGCGCTGGTCATTCAGGATGCAGAAAGCCTGTTGGTGAAATCGCCTAAATTAGGAGGCGGACTGGAAGCGGGAGAGAAACTGTTCAATTCCATTATCCAGTGGGCTGAAGATAATGACCTAAAGGTTGGCAATAAGCTTAAATGGATGGTTGAGGGGCTTAAGGATACCGGAAATTTCAATCTTCTTCTTGTAGGAAGTACAGGAAATGGCAAGACATCCTTCATTCAGTCAATTGTTGGCGAGAGCATTGCCGCTGAAGATCATTCATCCTTAGTCAGTGTCAAAGACGGGGATGATTTGGAAATTCTTGAAATTACCGATACAGATAGAAAGGTTGTCATGGAGCTAGCTGAATTGGATGAAACACGCCGCCAGCGCGGGACTATTGTTGATGTGACAATCATAAGTGACTACCTAAGAAATAATGGTCTGCGATTATTGGATACACCGGGGTTCAATGGGGAAAAAAGCGTGGAATCCGATTTCCAAGGCTATTTACATGGCAGTGATGGACTGATGTTCGTCCTGGACGCCCGGGCGCCTTTCACCGGCAGCGAACGGGATCTGTTATTGGAAATTCAAATGATGGCTCCGAAACTGCCGATTCATTTCTTATTAAATAAAATGGATACGATATACAGTGATCAGGTCGCAGTCCGGATGGAAGACGAAACATGGGATAAAGTGAATGCATATTTCCCGAATGCGAAAGTATTCGCTTTCTCCAAACTTTATGATAGCAAGCAGCAATTGAAGGACCTTTCAGCCTTCCTTCAATCGAATTACCAAGATGAGAATTGGAAGGAAAGAAGATCAGAGAAAATCCTTGCATTCATTCGTAAAACTTTATCTTATCTGTTAGAAAAACGGGCAGCCAATGAGCGGAAATGCGAGCATTCCATCTCTTGGAATGAACAGATGGAAGTCAAACTGAATGGGGCGGTCAATCAACTGGCTGATTTGGAAAAAGAAAAAAGTGAAAATATCATAAGGTCTTATCGTCTGCTTAAGGATGAAGTGAAAAATCAGCTTTCTACTAAAATTCCTGAATTACTGAAGGATTGCTCTAAATCATTAACGGAAAGCAGTGATTTCAGTCAGGTCCATGTACAGTTAAACCAAGAAATGAATGAGCGGATTCAAAACTTCATTTCTGATAAGATCATGCCTCAATATTATCGTTCTCTACAAGACTGGATTGCCAGTTCCCAAATGGAGTTTTCACAAAGCCAGCAGTTTATGGATGAGATGAGTGCCGGATTCAATGAATTATACAAAGAAGAACGGATTACGCTTGCAGGAGACTTCAGGGTATTGGATGACTGGCGCCGTGATGCCGATCGGATGACAAGCAGTATCCGCATCGAAAACGTTAATATCCTTTTGCGCAGGACTCCATCACAATTGCTGCTTAAAGGAGCAGGGAAGCTGTTTGGGGCGATACCGCAAAATAAAGCCAATATGTACAATCGTTATAAGAAATATCTGGAAAGTGAAGATTACCTGGATGTTGCGGAAATGATCACGGAACGTTTCCTTACCCAATTTGGATTGTTTGAAAAATCTTTGGATCGGGACATCTCACTTTTCTATCGCAGTTCATTTGCTTTACTTCAAAAAACGATTGAACAAACGCAGACCGAGATTAAAGACTACCAGGCTGCATTGGAGCATATGAAAGAAAATCCGGAAGTTTACCGTGACCCGATCACTTTGTTCGAAGTGAAATTAAGGCAGTTGGAGAGGCTTGAAAAAATCGAGAAAAAGCGTCTAGCCCAGCTTCAAAGAAAATAAAAAATAACAAGGAACATTTCAAATATTCAAAAATCTATTGACTTTACGACTATATCCCTATAAAGTGATAATTACGAAAACGTAACACAATATATCTCTTATCAAGAGTGGCGGAGGGACTGGCCCTAAGATGCCCAGCAACCGTTCCATTAGGAATTGGTGCTAAATCCTGCAAAACAGAAATGTTTTGACAGATAAGAGAGGGACAAGTCTGCAAAACAGCTGATTAAACCTCTCTATATTAGAGAGGTTTTTATTTTGGGATTTACACCAACTAAACTGATAAGACTAAATTGAAAATATGGAGGGAAAACAAGATGAGAAGGTCTATTAAAGGAATATTCATTTCAGCCATCGCTTCGGCTTTGCTTTTAACAGGGTGCTCCACTGGGCAGAGTTCCACAGAATCGAAGAAAGAAGAAAAAGTATCATTTGAAAATGTACCGGAAAGATTTGCAGATGGGGATGGAGCCAAGATCAAAGTGATCCGAAAAATTGGCGGTGATGATCATACGGCCCAATACCTGGCGGGGGCGAAGGAAGAAGGGGAAGCACTGGGATTTCAAGTGGATACATATACAGCCAATGGTGATACGGCTAAATTTCATGATGCGATAGCGCAGGCTTTGGAGGAAGATTACGACGGGTATATCATTTCCCATGGTGATGATGCAGCAACTGTGAATGACGTTCAGAAGTTGGTTGATGCAGGTAAAAGCGTTGTCACGTTCGATTCAATAAGCGAACTATCTAAAATTGATGGCGTGACATTAACCTCACAGGATGATGAAGCGTTGGCCACACTGGCTTTTGATAAACTGTTAAAAGAGCAGAAAGGTGAAGCGGCAATTGCCTATCTTTGGGTGGATGGTTTCCCGCCAATGGTAAGAAGAAATGCAGTCTATCAGGAAAAACTAAAAGAAAATCCTGGGATTAAAGAAGTCGAAAGATTCGGGGTGGCATCTGCTGATACTTCGGTTCAGACACAAAATGCTGTAGCCGCAATGTTGAATAAATACCCTAAAGGTAAATTGGATGCCATTTTCGCAACTTGGGATGCCTTTGCCATCGGTGCAGCCCGGGCGATTAAAGAAGCGGGCCGCGATGAAGTGAAGATATATGGTGTTGATGTATCTAATGCAGATCTCCAGGAAATCCAATCGGCTGATAGCTCATGGTCCTACACGGCAGCGGTCGATCCCAAGCTGATCGGTGCAGTGAATATGAGGATATTGGCTAAAAAATTAGCGGGCGAAGATACTCCGCAAACCTATGACTTAGAGGCTTCACTTATTTCACAAAAGCAAGTCCGGGCTTCAAAGGAAGCGGTAAACATGGCAAATCTGTCTGGTATTGTCGATGGTTGGGGTGAATCTACGGAATTTGAAGAAGATTGGATGAAAGTTTTGAAAGACCATTATAAAAAGTAAAAAGAGACACTCTCTTTCCAGTGAAGGGAGTGTCTGTTCAATAAGGGGGAATGGACATGGGCACGCAACTAGAAATGAAGAAGATTTCGATTGAATTTCCAGGGGTGAAGGCGCTGAGTGAAGTTGACTTTTCCGTTCAATCAGGGACAGCCCACGCATTGGTCGGTGCAAACGGAGCAGGAAAATCGACGTTAATGAAAGTTTTATCGGGAGCCCATGTTCATTATTCAGGTGACATTTTCATTGATGGGATGAGGCGGGATATCCGCTCGCCAAAAGCGGCTCAGGAACAAGGCATTCAAATTGTTTATCAGGAAGTGGATACAGCCCTCATCCCTTACTTAACGGTTGGGGAAAATGTAATGTTGAATGATATGGTCCAAAACATGGGAAAAAAACAGAGGGTCCAATGGAAAGAGCTGCACAAACAAGCCTCTTATATTCTTGAAGATATGAAAATTCGTGTCCCTTCGAAAAAGCTGGTAAGAGATCTTACCTTGGCTGAAAAACAAATGGTCCTGATAGCAAGGGCCGTTTCGACAGAATGCAAATTCCTGATTCTCGATGAGCCAACTGCTCCGTTAAGTCATACGGAGACGACAGAACTTTTTCGAATTGTAAATGAATTAAAGCAAAAAGGCGTGGGAATCATTTTCATTTCACATCGTCTGCCTGAGATTTTTGAAATCTGTGAGGAAATTACGATCATGAGGAATGGGGAGCGTGTCACTTGTCGAAAGAAGGAGGACATGACCCGTAACGAAGTGGTAGAGAATATGCTCGGTAAAACCATGGATGACCAATTTCCAGAAGTGAATGCTTCGATCGGAGACGTCATTCTGGAAGTGAGCGGATTGTCAGATGCCGAGAAAGTCAAGAATGTTAATCTGAATGTTAAAGCAGGCGAGATAATCGGCTTGGCAGGGTTAGTCGGAGCGGGAAAAACGGAGCTCTGTAAAACCCTTTTCGGTCATACTTCGATCACAGCGGGAGAAGTAGTCCTGAATGGTCGTAAGCTTTCTTTGAAATCACCGCACGAAGCAGTAAAAAGCGGTCTGGCACTTGTACCTGAGGAACGCAGGAAAGAAGGGGTCCTCGTTCAGGAATCAGTCTCGGCGAATTTGACTGCAGCCAGCCTCGGCAAATTCTGCAAGACGTTCAGTTTCGTGAATCGTAAGGCGGAAAAGGAAAAGGCGAAGGAAATAATCGCAAGTCTCGGCATTAAAACTCCTTCAGGGGAAGCGATTGTCGAAAACCTTTCAGGTGGTAACCAGCAAAAAGTTGCCATCGGAAAATGGCTTATGGCCGATGCGGAAGTATACATATTCGATGAACCAACGAAAGGGGTCGATGTTGGAGCCAAGAAGGATATATTCGAATTGATTGCAAAGCTTGCAAGGAATGGGAAAGCGGTCATTTATGCATCATCCGAGCTTTCCGAAATCATCGGCATTACCAACCGGACATATGTGTTATATGACGGGAGCACTGTCATCGAATTAGAAACGAGCAAAACGAATGAAGAAGAACTACTATTCTATTCAACAGGAGGAAAATAGGATGAGCATACCCATTCCTGTTACGCAGACAGCGAAAGCGAAGAAAAGGCCGGAACTATTCGACTTTTTATATAAATACGGCACAATATTGACGATTATCATTCTGATTGGAATTTTTGCCGTGTCCAATCCAGCTTTCATTCAAACGAATAATCTGATCAACATCCTGCGTTCCATTTCAATCGTGACCATCATTGCGATCGGCATTACGATATCCCTGACCGTGGATGGCTTCGACCTTTCCGTAGGATCCGTCGCATCATTGGCAAATGCCATCGTCATATCAATGTTCGTCTGGTTTTCGCAGGATACATTAATCGCCATCTTAGCTGCGATCGGCGCCTCACTTGTCGTAGGGGCTTTGAATTCATTCATGATCGTTAAATTGAGAATTCCCGACATGCTGATGACATTGGCTACCATGTTCATTATCCAGGGAATTGCCCTTACTTATACAAAAGGGGCAACGGTTTCGCAAAATATGGTCATGCCCGACGGAACATTCGCAACAGGTCTGATCAGTCCATTTTTCGCCAAAATTGGCCAGGTACCATGGATAATCCTGATCATGGCAGTCATTGTGATTGCGACCCATATCTTTTTGACTTATACGAAGCATGGTCGTTATATGTACATTATTGGGGGAAATAAGGAAGCGGCGAGACTTTCCGGGATATCGGTCAAAAAATATAAAATCCTTGCCTATCTGCTTTCAGCTCTATTAGCTGCAGTCGGGGGGATTGTCCTAGCTTCAAGGGTCATGACATCGGAAATCAATTCAGGGTCCCCCTATTTAATGGATGCCGTTGCGGCTGCCTTCATTGGTTCCTCCGTTTTAGGAGCGGGAAAACCGAATGCATTTGGAACCTTTGTCGGTGCAGTCTTGATTGGAATCCTTCAAAACGGTTTGATCATGATGTCCGTTCCGTATTATGCGATGGATATCGTCAAAGGAACAGTGCTGGCCCTTGCGCTCGCGGTAACCTATTACAAACAAAAACACTAAAATGGTTTCGTCCCGTTAATCTACAGAAATCCTATAATTGTGAATTTTTGAAGATTGATTAAAATCCTGTTGGAATTCAACAGGATTTTTTCCTTATTAAAAAGGGACGGTTCATGGAATTTTCGCATCTTCATCATTTTACTTAATAATAATGATCTTTTTTATTACGCTAAAATGGGGACAGGAGGACTTTTTGATCCCTCATTGTTGGAGTATAAACATTGACCGCAGTTGTGAATTTTTACAGGGCCCTTATTTTCCTTTTAATAACATTATAAACGATTACATATTGGGTGGATTCTGGCATTTACTTTATTTAATCTATTGGGATATTTGGTATATTATTTATTCGGAAAAAGATACGAATATTAAAAACTTCTATTGTTACCGTTACGGTTAGGAAATTAAAAGTGGTAATACCGGATTTCTCTTTAGATAACTGAGTTTGTAGACAAAAGGGGTCCATCTAAAAAAAAAGCAAAGTTGATTGGAGCGGAAGGCGCGAGACTCCTGCTTAGAAAAGCGAGTGCTTGAAGAGGAAATCAACGTTCCCATTATACAACCCCACAAAAAAACTGTTGGCAAACTATGATTATCTAGTTTGTCTGCCCTTGTGGTTCACCCGTCACTTCCGCGTAACAGGATGTTCTGGCTACGATATACGTTCCTATTTTGGAGCAGAATCTTCTTAATTATCAGTAGCGATCGTTCTTTGTCGTTCAGCTCTTTTTTTCTTATGGGTTTAAAGTGACCGGTAGTTGCATAAGATTTTTTTTACTTTATAATTAGTACCAGGTATTAATATCAGTTATAAAATTGATGCAATTCATAACACGAGGTGGTTATTTTATGTTCAAATCCAAAGCACGTATTACAGCGATAGGTTCTTATGTTCCAGATAAAAGGCTAACAAATAAGGACTTAGAAAGAATGGTTGAAACCAATGATGAATGGATTGTTAAACGGACTGGTATTAAAGAGCGAAGAATTGCACATGAAGAAGAGTTTACTAGTGAAATAAGTTATAAAGCTGTAAAGGATTTAATGAAACGGTATGATAAATCTGTCGAAGATGTTGATATGATTATTGTCTGTACATTCACACCTGATTTCAACACTCCTAGCGTAGCTTCTTTAGTCCAAGCAAAGCTAGGTATTAAGAATACTGGAGCTATTGATTTAAACGCTGCTTGTGCAGGCTTTACTTATGGGCTGCATGTAGCTAATGGATTAGTAACATCTGGTTTAAACAAGAAAGTTCTTGTTATTGCAGCCGATACTTTATCCAAAATTATGGACTATGAAGATCGAGCCACTTGTATTTTATTTGGAGATGGTGGAGGAGCGGTTCTTGTAGAATATGATGAAAAACAGCCAAGTTTTATTTCGTCACATTTATATTCGGAAGGAGAAGGCGGAAAATATTTATATAGTACAAACCTATCGACACGTATAAATGGTGAAGACTTGAATAATAGTGGTAACCTTGTTCAAAATGGACGTGAGGTTTATAAATGGGCTGTTACTACTGTTCCAAAAGGAATGCAAACTGTGATGAAAAATACGGATTTTCATTTGAATGATGTGGATTGGTTTGTTCCGCATAGTGCAAATTTAAGAATGATTGAGTCAATATGCGATAGAAGCGGTTTTCCAATTGAGCGTACATTATATAGCTTAGTGGAGTATGGAAATACTTCCTCAGCAACAATACCATTAGCTTTAGATCAAGGAGTAAGCGAAGGAAAGCTCAATCATGGTGAGAAGATTTTATTATATGGTTTCGGTGGTGGGTTAGCACAAGCAGGATTGCTTATCAATTGGACCCTATAACACTTTTTTCTGCTACTGGTCAGCAGCTTTGTTCTTATTGATATAAAGGGTCAGTTTAAGTTAACAAGGATACTAAAATAACAAAAGACACCGTACTTATAGGTATGGTGTCTTTGAATTATCTTAAGGGATTTCAAAACCTCCAAATGGGCGGAAGTTACCTTTAGTAAGAAGTTTGGGTTGGTTAATGATAAGTGAACAGTGCCAAAATATCATGTTTACTCCAATATTTATCGGGAATGCTATTTAATGTAAATATTCCTGGAATTTGAGGAGGAAATTTCAACATGCTTGATGCTAAGACCATAGAAATCGTTCAGTCAACAGCACCAGTTCTCAAGGAACATAGTAAACCAATTGGAAAGAGATTTTATGAATTACTATTTTCAAAAGCTCCTGATTTGTATAATCTTTTTAACCAAACGAACCAAAAAAGAGGAATTCAACAAGAGGCCTTGGGATATGCTGTCTATGCTGCAGGAGAACATATTACGAACCTTGAAGCGATAAAACCGGTAATTAAAAGAGTTACTGAGAAACATCGTGCCATAGGAGTCAAGCCTGAACAGTATCCGGTTGTAGGTGAAACGTTGCTTCAAGCAGTTAAAGATGTATTGGGTGACGCAGCTACAGCTGAAATCATAGAGGCATGGGGAAAGGCCTATGGCTATATTGCAGATGCCTTTATTGATATTGAAAAAAACCTATATGAGGAAACAGAACAACAGCCTGGTGGATGGGAAGGATATCGAAGCTTCAATATCGAAAAAAAGATAAAAGAAAGTGATATGGTAACCTCCTTTTATCTAAAGCCTAGAGATGGAAAACCCATTGCCTCCTATCATGCTGGGCAATACTTGACACTTAAGGCTGAAATTCCTGGCGAGAAATATACGCACATACGCCATTACAGTCTTTCGGATTCACCTGGTAAGGATTACTACCGAATTAGTGTTAAACGTGAAGATGCACATGGAGATGCTCCATCTGGAATTGTATCTAACTATTTACATAAACAGCTGGAAGTTGGAGACGTGCTGCAATTTTCTGCTCCTGCAGGTGACTTCGAACTGGATAACACCGATTTACCCGTTGTTCTGATTAGTGGGGGTATTGGAATTACACCTTTACTTAGCATGTTAAACACCATTATAGAAAAGCAACCACAACGTCAGGTTACGTTTATCCATGCAACAAGCAATAGTCAAACACATGCTTTTAAAGATCATCTGCAACAAATAGTGAATGAACACCAACATATAAAATCATATGTAGTCTATGGTACACCAACAGAAGCTGACCGAACCTCTGGACATTTTGATAAAGAAGGATACGTGGGTTTAGACTTCCTGCAATCTATCGTTCCATCAAAAGAAGCGGATTTTTATTTCTGCGGACCTATTCCTTTTATGGAAGCAATCAATGAGGCCCTGAATAAATGGAGTGTATCGAAAGACCATATTCATTATGAAGTATTTAGTCCACTCGCTATTTTAGGAGAAAAATAAGTAAAAAGTGAACCCAAAAAGTTAGGCACTTTATTTAATTATGCTGCCTTGAGGGCATGAACCCGGTAATCTACCGGGCTCATGCCCTTTAATTTTATCTTGATTCGTAGAAAATTGCAGTGATGTTTGAAATGCTCCATGCTTTCAAATTCAGAGGGGAGTACTCTAATGCAGCATGTAATTTTTCATTAGTATAAAGTCAAAAAACTGCACCTCAAATTGTTAATGGGGCTCCTCCAACAAAACGCGGAAAACATACGCTAAGAGAATTTTGGCAGGAAAAAAGCCGATTTTCCCTACGCTAAGGAATCATCGGCCTTTAAGTATTATTGAATAAGAGGGCGTAGTGAATGTAAACTTGCTACTTTATTTGCATCAAAGTTGTATTCACCGAACTTATCTTTTTGAATACTGTTATCAGCATAAGACTCCGCCGCAAAGTGAACAATTGGTTCTTGAGCAACCACAGCTCCAATGATTTTCTCATATACAATGCTTCCCCTATTAAAGCTTAATCTAGGATCAGACGTTAAGGTACGTATCTCTTTAGGAAGACTAGCATAGGTAAGGGAATCTAAATATTCATTTTTCTCTAATAGTTTAGCCAAGGTAATAAGTTTTTGGGGAGTAATAAATCCTTTGCGAAATGCTATTTCTTCTACCTAAGTTATTCGAATATTTTGCTGATTTTGAATGGTGTGGATAGAGAAAGAAGCACCCAGTAGTGATTCATGAGTGCCGGTATCTATCCAACTAAATCCTCTTCCCAATAACTCGACATTCAGTTGATTATTCTTGAGATGACACTAATTGACCGAAGTGATTTCATATTCTCCACGATTGGATTTCTTAATATTCTTTGCAATTTTCATTACATTATTATCATAAAAGTAAAGTCCTGTAATGGCATAGTTAAGTTTGGATTGATTTTTATTCGTAGAAGAATTGTCCCCATATCATTCATTACTTGCCTATTTTTTCAGTACTTCATTAAGTTGAGGATGTATCGACAGGGTTCTGGCGATTGTTACCAAGTGGATGACGGACGATTGCGGTTTGCTGTACAAGCTGTTCATAATACATGTTAATCATAAATCCTTGCTTAGTGCATAGATTCATTACTAATGATAGTTCTAAGAAAGGTGATAGCCTATGATCAACATAAAGTTCAATCAGCTGCTGGACTTTGCAATACTGCCTGCTAAAGAAAAAATAGTAGATCCAAGGTGGCCTGATGACAGCTCTAGATGGATCAAAACGAAGCGCGTCAAAGGTGTTTGTTGGCCATACCGGATGGCGAAGGAATTGGGCTGGACCATTCACTGCCCTGTCGACATTGATATTCAGCCCGTAAAGGAAATTCAAACTTCCACTGAGAATCTAACAGAGTTTGCCCGTCTCAAGCATATGGTTCCAATGGAAGATTGGGTACAAAAACAAGAAGTCATGATCGGCCTTTCCCCCGCTGGTTGGTATAAAATCCACGAGTACGAGTACGACGGATTATATTATCCGATGCTGCTTCCGAATGGAGAAGGAACATTTGAATGGAGGCAAGGCTGGAGCATAGAGATTCCCAAAAATCATTTCATCCTAATACAACCAATCGAAATGCAAGACGGGCGATTTATCGTATACCCCGGCATGCTGCACGGGCCTACGTTAGCAAGAGTTCAGGAGAGATTAGGATTGCCGCTTGCTTTTGAACCCTTGAAGGAATGTCGAATCCGAAGAGGGGAGCCGCTAGCCAAGCTTTTAGTGCTCCCCATGTCGGTTCTTTCTATCAAGAGTGGAATATCTATACCAAGTGCAGATGAAAATCCAGATTAAGTGATCGCTACGATTGTGAACGTTACTCCTAGGTTATTTATTGGGAAAGTAGAAGTATTAACCAGATTCAGCACGCTATCCGGTCCTGGCGGGGTGGTAACAATCATCGTCCCTGACGTATGGATACCAACCGGCGAATTCGGAGCGGCTGAAACAAAGCTGAATTGGATTTCGGTGCCGTTCAATGTCAATATGAATTGTATTGATGCAGATTGTGGTAATGTTATTGTTATTTCCGATGCTTCCCAATTGACTAGATAGCTATGTCCACCTGCAAGAAAGATGTCTGTCGAAGGCGGCGTTTGATGGATCAATGTCCCGCTAATAACTGGCCCCATGTTAAATGGCACACTTCCTCCTGGAGGAATTGGAGCCGGTTCAAATCCCCCGTCGATTATGGCAAAATTTGAAGTGATCAGCTCTTCAGGTCCTCGAGGTCCTTGGAATCCTTGAGGTCCTTGAGGTCCTTGAGGTCCTTGAGGTCCTTGGAATCCTCGCGGTCCTTGGAATCCTTGAGGTCCTTGGAATCCTTGAGGTCCTTGGAATCCTTGAGGTCCCTGGAATCCTTGCGGCCCTTGGAATCCTTGAGGTCCTTGGAATCCTTGAGGCCCTTGGAATCCTTGAGGTC